>JALWYP010000357.1 GCA_026992695.1 Flavobacteriaceae bacterium | reverse complement strand
GCCATAGCATAAACCCAAATAAATTATGGAATTTGTAAACGAATAGGTACAGCCAACAGACTTGTGTATTTTGAAAACACCAATCCTTTACAAAACATTTGCCTACCCTTTTGCATTTATGTATTTTTGAAATCTAAATAGTTATTAATTGAAAATCCGATTTTTATACATCATTATAGTAGGATTGTTATTGCTTTCATTTACGCAATGTGCAAAACGCGGAAGACCTTCCGGCGGAAAACGAGATACCATTGCGCCTACAATTGTAAAAAGTGTTCCCGAAAATTTTACAACTGCATTTAAAGAAAACGAGATTCGTATTTATTTTAACGAATACATTAAACTAAAAAACTTAAGTAAAGAGCTTATTATTTCGCCTCCTTTAAAATATACACCTATTATTACGCCGGTTTCAACTTCTAAATTTATTAAAATAAAAATACTGGATACACTACTTGAAAACACAACCTATTCATTTAATTTTGGAAAAAGTATTGTAGATAATAATGAGGAAAACGAATATCCGCAGTTTAAATACATCTTTTCTACCGGAAGTTATATAGACAGTTTAACGCTCTCCGGTACTATAAAAGATGCCAAACTACCTACGTTAACTAAGGATGTTTTTGCTATGCTTTATGAAGTAAACGAAGATTTTAAGGATTCGGTTGTTTTTAACCAAAAACCTACTTATGTGACTATTGCAAACGATTCGACCGGAGGATTTACTTTTGAAAATTTAAAAGAAGGAACCTATTTACTTACAGCACTTCAGGAAACGGTTAACGATTATATTTTTCAGCCTAAAAAAGACAAAATAGGATTTTTAAATCAAATTATCACCGTTCCTACAGACAGTAGTTATGCACTTACATTATTTAAAGAAATACCACCTTACGAACCGGCAACACCAAAACACGTCTCAAAAAACCACCTTATTTTCGGGTATGAAGGCGAACCAAAAGAGCTTGCATTTACCTTACTTACTTCTGTTCCCGATTCGTTTGCCGCAAAAACTTACTATGACATAAAAAAAGACACCATTCATTACTGGTTTAAACCTCCGGTTGCGGTTGATACACTTCTTTTTCTGGCAAAAGAAAAAAACCGCATCGATTCGCTTTTTGTACGAATGAAAGACCTGTATCGCGACTCGCTTCAAATTAAAGCTTTAAACGCCGGAACGATGCGTTTTAACGATACGTTAAAATTACTTTCTAACACACCTATTGAAAACCTTTTGGAAGAAAAAATTTTAATAACAGATAAAGACACCCTTGCTGTTGCTTTTACAAAAACAATTGACAAAAAGTACAACACCGCACAATTGTTTTTTCCTAAAGAAGAAGACCAACGCTACCAAGTAAAGCTATTTCCCGGAGCGATAACCGATTTTTTCGGAAACACAAACGATACACTACAATACCGTGTTACAACAAAAAGTGTTTCAGACTACGGAAGCATATCCTTAACACTAGAAAATGTAAAAGAATTTCCGATAATTGTACAATTGGTTTCCGATAAATTCAAACTTATATCCGAAACCTATTTAACAGAAAAGCAACCGGTTAATTTTGACTTGGTTAACCCAGGAAAATATTACATCCGGCTTGTATTTGATACCAATAAAAACGGAAAATGGGACACAGGAGATTTTTTACTTAAAAAACAACCCGAACGCATTGTTTATTATCCTTCTGTTTTAGAAGTACGACCCAATTGGAGTTTGCAAGAAACATTTACGTTAGACAACTAAGATAATAGCTTGTTAAAACGCATTAACAATTTGTATAAAATCGGAAGCATTTAAAGAAGCACCTCCAATAAGACCGCCATCTACATCGGGTTTACTAAAAATTTCTTTTGCATTGGTGGGTTTTACGCTTCCACCATATAAAATAGAAATCTCATTTGCAAGCGTTGTATTGTATTTTCCAGCAATTAAATTTCTAATAAACGCGTGCATTTCTTGGGCTTGTTCGGGTGTTGCCGTTTCGCCGGTTCCTATTGCCCAAACGGGTTCGTAGGCAAGTATAATGGAAGCCCAAGCCGTTTCGGGTAAACGAAAAAGTACATTTTTTATTTGGTTTTCTACTATCGTAAAATGATGGTTTGTTTTTCGATCTTCCAGTTTTTCTCCAAAACAAAAAATAACGCGCATCTCATTTTCTAAAGCAGTAGCGACTTTTTGTTTAAGTATGGTGTCGTCTTCACAAAAGTATTCTCTTCGCTCGCTATGCCCGAGTATTACGGTTTTTATTCCAACGCTTTTTAACATCGCGGCAGAAACCTCACCGGTATAAGCCCCTTTTGGAGCAAAGTGCATATTTTGGGCAATCACCTCTATAAAACTGTTTTTTAACTTTTTATAAGCAAAATACAAATTGGTAAAAGCCGGTGCCACCATTACCTCGGCGTTAGAAGTTTTTGTTTGTTCTAAGAGGTCTAATAATAACACTTCGGTTTGCGGAAGGTCGTTGTTCATTTTCCAATTTCCGGCTACTATATTTTTTCTCATAAGTTTTTCTTTAAGCAACGGTTTTACACCTTGATTAGTTGTTGGTTTTTGTGTTTTGCAAAAGGTTTTTTAAATTTTTATCGTCTGCCGTTATGGCTTTGTACAAAGTTATTTTACCCTCGGGATTTACTATCATATAACGCGGAATCCAATCTAACTCTATGCCGGAGCAAAAAGCACCTTTCCAACCGGATTGTATATAGTAATGTTCGCCTTTTATATCTAGGGTTTGAATGGCATTTTTCCAAGATTGCGGAGTTTTATCCAACGATAAAAATACAAATATCACATCTTTATATTTGTCTTGAAGTTTTTTTACTTTAGGAAGTCCTCCTACACAATCCTTACACCATCCTGCCCAAACGTCTATCAATATTGTTTTGCCTTTGTACCGGTTAAGTATTTTTGAAAAAGGCAACTCCTCTCCCTCTAAGGTAAGAAAGGTGTCGTTAAGTGCTTTTTTGGGAAATTGTTTTTGTTGCGAAAAAGAAAACGCAGTGCTTAGTAAAAGTACGATTAGCAGTTTTTTCATTTTTTTGTTTTTAAGTATTTTGTTGGCAACTGGCTTTATTTTGTTCGTTTCAGTTTTGGAGGATTTTGTCGAGTATCAAAAACATCTGTAAGTTCATTTTGCAAATGGAACTTTAGGGGGGTATAAATATTGTTTTATTCTCCTTTATTCCTGTTTTTAGCCTTCTAAAAAGACAAAATATTTCCCCATTTAAATAGAAACAATATTAGAATTGTAACTCCGGTACTGACGAATATTACACTTTGCCAATAATAAACTCTCGCTAGTTTCCACATTTTTTTACTATATTCTTTCTTACGATAATCAGCAGTAATTCTCCAAATAAGAAAAGAGCTTATTAAAAAAATTGATGCTGCTATTGCTATTATCCAAATTTTTTCCATTTGTCAAATTTTTAGTCTATATGTGTATTATACTGAAATGGGTTGACCTTTTTTGTATAATACTTCTCGTTGCGTTGTTTAAGTAACAAATTTAGCAAATAAAAACCGAATCTGCTGTCTGTAAGCAAATGGAAAATCTCCAATTCTCAATAGTTGTCGAAATTTGTGAGTAAGTAAGAACTAGTAATGAACGTTATATAGTATTGCAACTGATTTTTATTTGCAAAGTTTTTTCAATTTTTCAAACTCCTCATCAACTTCAAAATGTTCATTATTTTCAAGATTCAGTTTAATTGCTTTTTTAAAGTCCTTACAAGCATTTTTCTCATCATTAAGTTCTAAATAAATTCCCGCTCGATTGAAATGTCCGATATCATAATTCTTTTTAATTTTTAAAGCTTGATTAATTTTCACTAATGCTTCTTCTGGTTTCTCAATTTCTCTATAAAGGCTTGCCCAATTATTGTAAAGAATGTGAAGATTCGGTTGATTTGGAAATTCAGTAACTATTTTTTTATAATCAGCTAATGCTTCATCAAACATCTCTAATTTCTTTTTTATATTTATTAGATTAGCTAATGACTTGAAATCTTTTGGTGTTATCTCTAATTGAGATTCAAAGTCAATTTTCGCTTCTTCGTATTTTTTTAATCTTATGTTCGCATATGCTCTGTCAAAATAAATGCCCGAAAACGATGGTTTTTTATCGATTATTTCCGAGTAATCAGAAATAGCCATTTCGAAATTGTCTGCATCCAAATAAGTATTAGCTCTAGCATACAGCACGTTCAAATTTTCAGGTTTTAATTTTAAAGATTTTGAATAATCTTTTATGGCAAGTTCATATTCTTTACGCATTCTATAAACATTACCTCTGTTAGAATATGGTCCAGGTGAATCAGGATAAAGTTTAATTGCCTTTTCAAATATTGAAAAAGCTTTGTCTATTCTTCCCTTTTTCGCAAGTTCAATTCCTTTAGTGTTTAATTCCTCAGCTGTTTGAGAAATTAAATTTTGAGTGGTTAATAATAGAATTGCTATTACTAAAATTTTTTTCATATATAGTTTGGTTTCTTATGTGCTTTTCACCTCCCTACAACCTTACTTTCGGGTCGAGCCAGGTGTAAATCATATCTACAAAGATATTAATAAGTATAAAAAGCGATGCAATAACGATTACCGAACCCATAATAATAGGTAAATCAAGGGTGTTTAGTGCATCTACAATTTCTTTTCCCAGTCCGTTCCAGCCAAAAATATATTCTACAAAAACAGCACCGGCAAGCAAGGATGCAAACCAACCG
>JALWYP010000356.1:2071-4781 GCA_026992695.1 Flavobacteriaceae bacterium | reverse complement strand
GTACAAATCCCCACATTCTAGCATCTTCAGAGTTGTTACGGTTGTCTCCCATCATCCAGTAGTAATCCATTTTAAAGGTGTACTTATCTATGGGTTTTCCGTTTAGCAAAACTTGTGTACCGGTAACGCTAATTTTATTATCGATTCCCAGCTCACTTCCTTCATAAACTTCAATTATACGTTTATACAATGGTAGTGTTTCTGGTGTAATAGATACAGTTGTTCCCTTTTTTGGAATATAAATAGGACCAAAAAAATCGGTGTTCCAATTGTAATTAGGAGCGTGTGGAAAAACTGCTTTATCCCATTTACCTTTTTCAGACTTTAACCTAATAATTTTAATAATATCAGGATGATTTTTAAATTTTTCAAATTCTTCATTTGTCATATGGGCTTGATATGCCGTACCTTCTCTGTTTAACGGATAAATATCTTTTATCCCGTATCGCTGGTAAATATAAGAAGTATTTAAAGGTCTTTTTACCGAAAGAGCATACGAAAATTGTAATTTGGCTCTATCGGGTAAATTATTTTGTTTTCCGTTAATAAATACATAACCATTTCTAACCTCAAGCGAATCTCCCGGCAATCCTACACAACGTTTTACATAATTGGATTTTTTATCAATGGGTTTGTAATGATATTTTCCATCGCCATAAGGTCTAAAAGCATTTACCGTATCTACAGGCCAACTAAAAACTACAATATCGTTATGCTTAATTTTTTGAAATCCGGGCAATCTAAAATACGGTAATTGGGGGTTTGGTAAATAAGACTTCACTTTTAACACCGGAATGGTATCATGAACCATAGGAAAAGCCAACGGTGTCATAGGTGCCCGAGCTCCATAATGAAACTTACTTACAAACAAAAAATCGCCAACTAGTAATGTTTTTTCGAGTGAAGAAGTAGGTATGGTATAAGGTTGCATAAAATAAGTATGAATAAATGTTGCAACCACCACAGCAAATAAAATAGAGCTTACCCACTCTCCTGTTGCGGTAGCGGGTTTTAAATTTCTATCTTTTAAATACGTTAATTTTTGACTATAGTTAATATAATAAATATAAAAACCTAATGTTAAAACCACCAACCAAGTGTCTTTGCTTTTATTAAAACCGAAACTTCTACTGGTTTCTACCCAAATTACCGGAAACATAATAAGATTAATAATAGGGAGAAACAACAAGAATGTCCACCACCAAGGGCGATTAATAATCTTCATTAATACAACAGCATTGTAAACAGGTACTGCTGCTTCCCAAGCTTTTCTTCCGGCGGCAACGTACAATTTCCAAGTGCCTAAAAAATGAATAACCTGAATCAGAAGTATAAAAAGTAAGAGTTGTTGAAATGTCATTATGTATATTTTTATTAAAAATTGTTTTATTTATTGTTGTGGAAAACAAAAGTCTAAAAAAAATTGCTTTAAATCGTTAATCTTCTGCCAATTTTTTTAGTAATGCATTACAATGAACTTTCGATGTTTTTCAAACAATCGAATAATTTGAATTAAATACCTTTTATTGTGTTAAAACATCATCCATTGTAAACACTCCTTTTTTATTTAAAATCCATTTTGCAGCAAGCAAAGCTCCTTTAGCAAAACCTTCTCTACTGTGCGCTTTGTGCTGAAGGGTAATGGTATCAATAGGCGATGAATATTTTATAATATGCGTGCCTTTAACATCTTCTTCTCGTTTGGCAACAATGGTTAATTTATTGTTCTCTTTTTTGTTTAAAATCCAATTGTTTTTTAACGTATATGGTAAAATTTGTTCTGCAAGTGTAATGGCTGTCCCGCTGGGCGCATCGAGTTTTTGGGTATGATGTATTTCTTCCATTGCTACTTCATAGTCACTCCATGGTTGCATTACTTGTGCGGCGTATTTCGTAATTTTTAAAAATAGATTTACTCCTATACTAAAGTTAGAAGCATATAAAAAACTTCCGTTATATTTCTTACAAATTGCAGCAGCTTCATTGTACTTATCAAGCCAAGCAGTCGTACCGGAAACCACCGGAATATTGTTTTTTAAACAATATTCAATATTTTGAAAAGCTACTTTAGGTGTCGAAAAATCAATGGCTACATCTGCTTTTTTCAAATCGCCTTCTTCAAAAGAAGAAGTACGTTTATAAACAATTTCATCTCCTTGTTTTAAAGCCAATTGCTCGATGGTTTTTCCCATTTTACCGTATCCTAATAAGGCTATTTTCATATTAGTGCAAGTTAAAACTAAATTTTACCCCGTAATTGGGTTTGGAAGTAAGTGTGTTAAAATTAACATTGGGTTGTACCGAAAGGTCATCATTTACATTAAATTGTTTTAAATGAGCATCTACATTGGCATCTACAATATTCAACAAATAAAATGCTATTGAAACCACAATGCTTAAATCTTTATTTCGTTTTGCATTTTTTTGTGCATCAATAAGTCGGTCTGAAGAGATAATTGGTTCTGCTCCGTCTCCCCAGAATTCATCGTTTGTATATCCCGCCAATCTGCTTTTGTAAGCATCTCTAAAACGGTTGTAATCTTTGTTATTTTGAATATAGAAATAAACACCGGTTGCCATTCCTGCATAAATAATAGGAATTTTCCAATAGCGTTTGTTGTACGCTTGTCCTAATCCAGGAAGAACCGCCGAATAAAATGCAGCTTTTGAAGGTGCTAACGGATTTACTTCTTGTTTCTGAAAAGTAGTG
>JALWYP010000356.1:0-2061 GCA_026992695.1 Flavobacteriaceae bacterium | reverse complement strand
CTTTTACTACTAACTCACGCTGTTTTTTTACCGAAAGTGTATCGCTATTTTGAGCAAATCCGGGAGTTGCCAAAATAAAAAACAGAAAATAAATCCAACTATTTTTCACCTTTCAATAAGTTGATAATGCGTAAAAATTCTTCTTTATTCTGAAACGGAATAGACAACTGCCCTTTTCCGGCTTTTGAAACTTTAACAGAAACTTTTTGGTCTAGAATTGCATCCAACTGTTTTTTTGCTTCGGAAACATATTTAGGCAACACCGCTTTTTTTAAAGCTATTTTTTTGGTTGGGTTTTTAAACGCTCTAACCAATGCTTCGGTGGCTCTAACCGAAAGGTTTTGTGAAATAATTTTTTCGTAAATATCCAGTTGTTCGCCTTGATTTTCAATATTAATTAATGCTCTACCATGTCCCATAGAAATAAAACCGTCTCGTATTCCGGTTTGAATAATGGGATCTAGTTTTAACAGTCGTAAATAATTGGTAATTGTAGATCGTTTCTTTCCTACTCTTTCGCTTAATTCTTCTTGTGTAATGTTAATTTCATCGATTAAACGTTGGTACGAAAGTGAAATTTCGATAGGATCTAAATCTTGGCGTTGGATATTTTCAACAAGTGCCATTTCCAACGACTCTTGGTCATTGGCAATTCGTATAAATGCCGGAATAGTAGCTAATCCTATTAATTTTGAAGCTCTTAAACGACGCTCGCCACTAACCAACTGAAATTTATTAAAACCTAGCTTACGTACCGTAATAGGCTGAATAACACCTAGCTCTCTTATAGAAGAAGCCAACTCTCTAAGGGATTCTTCATTAAAACCGGTTCGGGGTTGAAACGGATTTACTTCAATAGTGTCAATATCCAAATCAACAATAGTACCTACCAGTTTTTCGGCATTTTTATCGTTAGCCGAATTTATATCATTTGCAGGATCCTTCAGTAAAGCCGAAAGACCTCTGCCTAATGCTTGTTTTTTTGTTGCTTTCGCCATGCTACGCCTTTGTGTTTTTTTCGATTAATTCTTGTGCCAAATTTAAATAATTATTGGCACCTCTACTGCTGGCATCATAACTAATAATACTTTCGCCATAACTGGGTGCTTCACTTAAACGTACATTTCGTTGAATGATTGTTTTAAAAACCATTTCGCCAAAATGTTTTTTCACCTCTTCCACTACTTGATTAGAAAGTCGTAATCTAGAATCATACATTGTAAGTAATAACCCTTCAATATCCAAATCGGGATTATGAATTTTTTGTACGCTTTTTACCGTATTGAGCAATTTACCCAATCCTTCTAAAGCAAAATACTCACATTGAATAGGAATAATAATAGAATCTGAAGCAGTTAAAGCATTTAATGTTAATAACCCAAGTGAAGGAGCGCAGTCTATTAAGACAAAATCATAGTTGTTTTTTACTTCTTGCACCGCTTGTTTAAGCATAGATTCGCGATTTTCTTTATCTACCAATTCAATCTCAATGGCAACTAAATCTATATGTGCAGGAATAATATCTACGTTTGGCGAATCGGTGCTAACAATGGTTTCTATTGCTGTAGCCGTATGCTCAAAAAGTTGGTAACTTCCGTTGGTAACACTTTCTACATCAATCCCTAAACCCGATGTTGCATTTGCCTGTGGGTCTGCATCAATAAGCAATACTTTTTTTTCCAACACGCCTAAAGCAGCTGCCAGATTAACCGATGTGGTTGTTTTTCCCACACCACCTTTTTGATTTACTATAGCAATTATTTTTCCCATTAATTTTTAAAAAAATTTAAAAGACTAAAATACGATTAATTATGGTGTTTGAAAGTGGAATTTGTTAACAACTAATCAACATATAAATTCTATAATTTTTAATCGTGATTACATCGCCGGATTACATTCTTATTTTTAGTACTTTTGAACCACAAATATTTTTTTTTATGCAAACACAAAAAGTAATAAATCACATTGTAACTTGGTTAAAAGATTATACTGTAAATGCCGGTTTAAAAGGTTTTGTAGTAGGCGTAAGTGGCGGAATTGATTCTGCCGTAACTTCTACAC
>JALWYP010000355.1 GCA_026992695.1 Flavobacteriaceae bacterium | reverse complement strand
CAGGAGGAGACGAAACAATTGAATTACCTGAAGGTTATGAATCTTTTATAGCAAGGGTTGTTTATAAAAAAGCTAATGAAAATGGAAATAATTTTGATGTTTTGGTTGGAAATGAAAATGTAATAAGTGGAGAAACAATATATTTCAATTCATTTGTAAAAACAATTCCAGTTTCTTATTCGGGTCTTGGCTACCACTCAGGCAGTATTAATCTTACTATATATTGTGGTCGTACCACACAAGCTTATAAGAACTGGCAAAATACCACCTTTCTTGCCATTCAAAAAGCATATCAAGATAGAGTAAACGAATACAACGATGCGCTTTACGCAACTTTTGAACCCCAAACACCCTTAACAGAAGACCAAGTAACTAAAATAGAATTTAATCCGCTGCTAAACCGAGCTTTAGAAAAAAGAGAATTAAAGCGTATTGCCATAGATATGTTGGCTCGTCCCTTTGGTATTCATCTATCACAAAACCATTATAGCGGACTTGCTACCATATCCGGAGAAAGCAATGTAACCAACGTGGTTTTAAGCAGTGCACTGGATACCCACGCAAAATACGTTACGTTTTTTGAGCAAGCCTTTGATTGGGAAATAATGGCATATTTGTTTTATCCGTATTTTTATGCTAAAAAATCAGATTGGCAAAGTTTGTTTCAGCAAAGCAACGGGACGGACCCTATATTTCAAGCTTTTCTTCAAAGCGGAATGAGTCGTATGGTAGTACCTGTTCGACCCGGTTTTGAAAAAGCAGTTGTTTATTTTTTAGAAACCGGAGATATAATGATACCCGAGCAATTAGCTCTGGAAAGAGACGATGATTTGTACCTCTCTATTGCCGAAGAATTAGAAAACACCGAAGGAACCGTAGAAAAAGAATGGGAGACCCGAGTACCTACTTCGTTAACCATTATTCAAGCAAACGCAGCACCGCTAAACGAAAACGGCTTACCTTGCTGCCACGAAGGAACAACAGATGCAGATATAGTAGGTCTCGGTAACAGCGTTATGGTGCCCAAACCCGATACCACAACGCCTTAACATAAAAACATGTATTGCAGTGCATTTTAAATGGGAGTTAAAACACAAACCGCAATACACTTATCGTATCCCGAGTGTGACGCCACTCTCGGGACAACGATAAAAATAAAACGTTAATACCAAAAACACAATGCCACACTATTTTATAGACGGAATACCCTTAGTATTTGATCCCGAACACGATAGGCAACTCTTCGGGCAGTTGTTTCCCGGCGGATTTACCAATCGCAGTTTAGAAAGTTTTTTAACGCCCGGGAGTAATCCTGTTGCCCAAGATTCTCCTTTTGGCGAAGACAGTATTTTTTATGTAGCACAAGAGGTTCCTTATTCTAATAATACTTCGGCTAACCAATATACCAATAAAGTACAATTTTTTAATTCCGGCACAAAAGTAATTAATCAATACAAAAACGCAACAGTATTAGAGAGGCAAATACTTGTTTTTTATGAAGACGACACCCAAGATTCTCTTGATTTTTTTGACCCCGTTTGTCGTGTAAAAATGGGTGAAAAACGACGAGATTTAATGCTGCGTTTAAAAAAAGGTACCGGTTCGGTGCGGTTTAATGATTTACCCAACCAACCCATAGCAAGAAGCTTGGTAGATTGGGTAAACCTTTTTGCAAAACAGCACAAACTTAAACCCTTGGTTTTATTAAATGCCATTTTATTAGAACTCGATGTAATGGCTAATAAAAACAGTATTGTTAACAAAGTCTTAGGGCTTAACAACAAATTAGCCGAATTCGTCCTTGATGGAGTACAAGCAATTGAAAATTGGAAATTTACAGATGTAAATTATGAGTATGGTAAATACTACTTAAATGCAAAAGAAAAAAAGTTTCAACCCATTTTACCTATTACTTATATAAAACAAGCAAAAGATTATTGGGAGACAGGAAATACCCTTGAAGAAAAAATACCCAATACAGCGTATAAAAAACTACAATATTTTATTCATAATTTTTCTACGGTTTTAGTTAAAGTAACCGCAGATAAAAACTTACCCCAACCCACAGACCTAAAACAAATTATAGCACCCAAAATAGCAAAAATTAAAGAGCTGTTACACCTTAACCTGCCGGATTTTATAAAATCTATTTATAACAACTTGCAAAAGTTGTTAAATAACATCTTAGACTTTATAAGCTTTGCTATAGACAACGTTACCCAAACGGCTGCTGTTTACAATGCTTATTTGTGCGGTATGTTAAACGGTGTTCTCTCGCTGTTACAAACCGTTGTGATGCTTATTGCTTTTGTGGTAGATAATATCGCTTTGTTTGAACTTGAAAATTTAGGTACCCAAGGCAGTTTACAAGCACAAGAAAAACGCGCTTTTTTAGAAGACTTTGTAAACCTCTTACTTAAAAAAGCAAAAGCTATTTTTAACGGTTTTAAAAAGACAGTTAAAACATTTCCAATAGAGCTTACTCGTTTTCTTAATTCGCTTGGTGAGCGATTAAAAAAATACAGCCCGTATTTTATCGCTTATGTAATGGGTTCATTGGTTTTTGAGGTTATCCTCGATGTGGTTTTGGCTTTGTTAACCGGTGGAGCCACGATGTTTGAAGAAGCGGCAAAAGCCATTAAACGCCTTAAAAACCTCTCGGTAAGCAAAGGCTTAAAAAGCATAGAGAAAACCGCCCTAAAAGCCACAACCACTGCAGCAGACATCCTTACCTTTATAAAAACAGAGTTAGATGCTCTTATAAAAGCACTTAACGAAGGCAAACTATTACAATACCTTGAAGAAAAATTTGTATCTTTATTTGGTAATAACAATAAAACTGAAAAGACAGATGATCTTGTAAAAGCGATAGAAGAGAACCTTGAAAAAGCAAGACTTATAAAAGCAAAAAAAATGTGGAAAGAATTTGAATACAAACATTTATTGGAAATACCACCGTCTAAAAAACCTTGCTTCTTGGCAGGAACAATGGTTGTTACAAAAAACGGATTAATAAAAATTGAAGATATTAAAGCCAAAGATATAGTACTAACATATAACGAAAGCAATAAAAATACAGAATATTGCAAAGTAACATTCCTACACCAGAATATATGCAATAAATATGTGAAAATTACCACAAAAAATGATGTTATAAACGCTACAGGCAGGCATTTGTTTTATATACCAACAGTTGATAAATGGATACCTGCTCGCAATTTGAAAAAGGGTATGGTTTTTATGAATGATAAACTACAACATACAGCAATTGAGAATATAGAAATAGTAGATTCCAAACAAAAAACATACAATTTAGAAGTAGAAAACAATCACAATTATTTTGTAAGTAAAGACAAAATTCTCGTACACAATGCTAAGAGATTTGCCAAATCTGTTTTTCATCAAACAGAAAATATGGAAGTAAGATTTTATTCTTTAGTAACAGATGGTATTGATTTAAGACTGCAAGAAGCTAAGTCAGGTTATGTAGGACAAACAATACAAGGAATAGACACTAGATTTAGTCAACATAAATACCAATTCAGAAAAGGAAAAAAAGATTGGATGGCAAAAATAAGGGGTATTTTTGAGTTAAAATTACCTTTTGGCGAGCCACCTTATAAAATGACACCATATGAAGCCGCTGTTACAGAATTTTATGAAATGAATTTAAGAGGTGGCAAGTTTAAAAACAAAGCCAATAGTGATTTAGAAGCGTTGTTTAACAAACAAAATCCAATATCAAAGAAAAAATTTGAACATTTCAAAAAAGAATATCCAAAATTTAACCCTTGTAAATATTACGTTTAATTAACTAATAGAAATAACTTATGAGTGACGCACAAATAATAGCAAAAGATATTTGCTGGGATTTTTCAGTTTTTCCAACATTCGGTACCAAAGAAGATTTTATATACCAACTAAAGGAGTACGTTAGTGAAGTTTGTCGTTATAATAAAGTACCGCTTTTTAATGAAATAGTAATAGAAAAAGGCGAAGTATTACTACAATATCTTAAATGGGATGAGGAAGAGGATGATTATGATGAAATAAGAATCAAGGTAACATCAGACAACAACACTAATTTTTCAATGGGTGAATTGTTGTATAAAATGCATAATTCGATATGTGAAGACCTAGTAGAGGATGAACGTTGTTTTTTTGAAGGGCTGATGTATGGTGGAGAAGATAATATGGAAGATGACGATTCAAACAAACCCAAACTTCCTTTGTACTTTGTATTAACAGGTTCATAAAACCTCTCGGTAAGCAAGGGCTTAAAAAGCTTAAAGAAAACCGCCCTAAAAGCCACAACCACCGCAGCAGACATCCTTACCTTTATAAAGACAGAGTTAGATGCTCTTATAAAAGCCCTTAACGAAGGCAAACTATTACAATACCTTGAAGAAAAATTTGTATCTTTATTTAGTAAAACCAAAACAAAAGCTGAAGATTATCTCGAAAAATTAAACAAAGGCGAAATAAAACTTGATGAAAAAATAGATGAAAAAATAGATGAAAACGGAAACCTAGTAAAAAGACATCCTAATGATTTTACACGCTACGGAAACTTAGGAGAGATTATAGCCAATGAAAAATGGGAATCACTTACCCGTTGGACAAACGGTAAAGCGGTAGATTACAAACCCTTACACCGGTTGGTAGAAACCTTAGACGACACATCAAAAAAAGGAATAGACGGGCTTTATCAAAACCGGTTGTTTAACCCAAAAACAATGCCACCACCACCAAAATACATTATTAACGAAACCAAGTTTACCACCTCAAACGCAAGCGCTATTAGTAAAGAAAAATGG
>JALWYP010000354.1 GCA_026992695.1 Flavobacteriaceae bacterium | reverse complement strand
CAGACATACTCATTAATTAATCGCTATGAAAAAATATTTCACATTCTTTTTGTTGCTAATTGTTTCAATAAGCTTCTCCCAAAACGATGAAACTTGGGAATTACTATCAGATGCTCCTTTGATAACAACCCAAAATGCTCCTGAAATTAGTCGTTTTAAAAATAATCCCGAATCAATCATTACTTATTTTTATGCGTCAAAAATAAGGCAAGACAATTTATGGAGAGAAGTATTACCCAAAGAAAAAAACTGGACGGAAAGGCTTCGGTATAAGGTAAAAAAATATGAAAATTGGACGATTAAAGAATTTCAACTTCGGAAAAAAAACGAATATGAAAAAGATAAAATGTGGGTAGAAATTTTTATGAAAATAGAATACCAAGGAAAAACCGACTCCGGTACGGATGAAGTCGAGTTGGAAAAAATAGAAGGAAAATGGGTTATTACAAGTATCCCCACCTAAAGATATCGATAAACAATGGAGAAAAATAGTCTCCAATCCCTTTTATTCTATTTAATTTTCTTATGTTTATGACGTAAAAAATAACAAACTTCTTGAAAAATATTTTTGTAATAAATCCTTTGCTCCTAGCCGTATTTATTTTTGGCTTTTTAAACATTGGGTTTTCACAAAATTTCACAAAAACAGAAGCAGACTCCATCCTCCAAACGGTTGATACGATTTCTGATTCTTTCAATAAAATAAAAATCCTCACCTCTTATGCAGGAAAACACCGCTATACAGAACCCACTTTTAAACTAATAAAAAAAGCTGTTTTAATTGCCGAAGAAAACAAGAAACCCTTGTTGCTGGCACACTCCTATTACTCGATGGGAAACTATTATTATTACAGTTCAAAAACCGATTCTTCATTAACCTATCTTAACAAAGCGCAAGGCTTTGCAAAAAATAGTGATGACCCGCTTTTAAATCCATTAATCCTTGCAACAAAAGCAGGTTTATACAATAAATTAGGTGCTGTAATACTTGCTATTTCTACTAACATTGAAGCAAAAGAATTATTAGATAAAATAGATACACTTAAACTAAATAAAGAAACTATTTTTAAACTAAAAGGGCAACGACTTGTTATAAATAATTCGTTGGCTAATTTATATAACAAAACAGAAGATTATGAAAAAGCACTATTATTTTACGACAAAGCTTACCAAAGTGCGTTGCATCTAAATTCTATAGCAAATGCTTCTATTATTTTAGGTAACAAAGGAGATTTACTAAATAAAATAAACAAACCTGAAGAAGCGATACGGGTGATTCAAGAATCAAAAAAAATGAAACTAGAAGCAAATCTCCCCAAACGGTTTGTGGGAACATCGCATCTTAATTTAGCTGATGCTTATGGACAACTAAAAGAATATGACAAAGCACTAAAGCATCTCGATACCGCCTATACCATTTTTTTAGAAAAAAATCATACAGACGGTTTAATGCGTGTTGCCACTGATAGAGGTCTGTTATATAACACTTTAAACCGACCCGAATTAGCCTTATTAGATTGCACAAAAGGAAAAAAAATAGCCCTGCAAGCCAATGATGCAGAATATGTTTATAAAGCATGTAACTGTCTTTTTAAAGCAAATAAAAGCCTGGGAAATTACTCAGAAGCTTTAAAAAACCATGAGCAATATACCGCTGTAAAAGATTCACTTTTTAACGAAAAAAATATTCGGAAAATTACGCAAGCTGGTATGCAATATGAGTTTGATAAATTAGAAGCCGAACAAAACCTGAAAATTGAAAAAGAAAAGCAGAAAAAAAATGTGATTCTTTTAGGGTTAATTACCTCCGGCTTATTACTTATTGGCTTATTTATATTTTTTAAAAAAAGAATAAAATACCAACAAACCATTGCCGAACAAACACAAGCACTCCAAAAACAAAAAATTACCGAACTACAACAAAAAAACAAATTAACTGCACTAAACAGTATGATTGAAGGTCAAGAAGCCGAACGACTGCGTATTGCTAAAGACCTACACGACGGACTCGGCGGCTTATTAAGTACTATTAAAGCACATTTTACAGGTATTCAAAATCAATGCGATGAGTTTAATAACACACCCTTAACAAAAAAAACAAACCAACTTATTGATGAAGCATGCCTAGAAGTAAGACGCGTATCGCATAATATGATGCCTCATTCACTAAGTCTTTCCGGACTCGGCGGTGCTTTCGAAGACTTGGGAGAACAATTAAAACAACAAGGCTACAACATTACTCTGGAAATAAATAATCTTCCTAACAAAATAGACGAAACAAAAAAAATAATGCTGTATCGAATCGCCCAAGAAGTTTTATCAAATATTAGAAAACATGCTGATGCTGCAAGTATATTACTTCAATTATTTGGTTTTGAAGATCAATTAACACTTATTATAGAAGATGATGGTAAAGGGTTTAACTATAAAGACGCTATAAAAAAAGATGGCGTAGGTATTGAAAACATTAACACTAGAGTTTCTTATTTAGACGGTACTATTGTTTGGGATTCCGACTTAGGAAAAGGTACAACAGTAACTATAAATATTCCACTATGATAAACGTATTCATTATAGACGACCATAAAATGATAATTGAAGGACTCTCTTTATTATTAGACAATTGCCCGGCTGTTCAAGTTTCAGGTTATGCCTTAAATGGTAAAGACGGAATCGAAATACTTAAAGAAAAACCGGTAGATGTAGTCCTTCTAGATGTAAATATGCCGGATTTAAACGGAATCGAAACCTGTAAATTGTTATTGAAACAAAACCCCAACCTAAAAATTATAGCTATATCAATGCATAAAGAAGGAAGTCTAATAAAATTAATGCTTAAAAGTGGAGCAAAAGGGTATGTACTTAAAAATGCAGGGCAAGATGAAGTTATCGATGCCATTAAAACAGTCTTTTCCGGTAGCACTTATTTAGACGAAACAGTTAGCGAAATCATATTAAATAGTGCATTGGGATCTTCAGATAAAAAAGAAAATCCGTTTCCTACCTTGTCTCGAAGAGAAAAAGAAGTACTTACGCTTATCTTAGATGAATATACAACACATGAAATAGCAGATAAACTCTTTATTAGTTTTGGTACAGTAGAAACCCATCGTAGAAATATGATGGTAAAACTAGGTGCAAGAAATACTGCCGGATTGGTTAAAATTGCTTTAGAATACGGACTGGATAAGTAAAAATAGAAAATTAAAAAATGGAAATAACAGCACGAAAAATAAACGTTAGCAAAAGTCAAGAAGAGCTTTTTGAATTTTTAAAACATGTTAAAAATTTTGAAGAATTAATGCCCGAAAATATTTCAAAATTTGAAGTATTACATCCCAACGCCTTTGTTTTTGCACTAAAAGGAATGCCCGAAATAGCCTTGGAGGTAAAAGAAGAAAACCCGCACACAAAGATTGTTTTAGGAGCAATGAGCGACAAAATTCCCTTTAACCTTACAGGAAACATAGCTTCTGCTTCTGAATGCACATCACAATTACAGCTTCAGTTTCAAGGAGACTTCAACCCTATGATGGCAATGATGATAAAAGGACCCATTTCTAAATTTTTAGAAACATTATCGAGTAATTTAGAAAAATTATAAGCTTATCCTGTTGTTACAAAGGTTTATCTTCATAATAATTAACCACTAAAGCTACCATATAGCTATAACTCATAAGTCCTTTAGATTGATTGTTGGCTTTTAAAAAAGTATCCCAAAATGCTTTCGAAATATTTTCGAAGGGGTTTTCGTAACTTTTCCAAAAATCACGCATTTCTTTATAACTGGCAAGAATACCTGGATTTATTGTAGTAAGTAATTCTTCGTATTTGTCGCGATCTCTACGAGCTATTTCATTTACTAAATAACGCAATGCAAATATATAACCCGAATACTTAATAAAATTATCATCGTTTTGAAGCGTTGCCAAAGTAGCTATAAAATTTGCTTCATTTTCTGCTGCATACCCTATTTGATGAGCTTGTTCATGACAACTCACCACCGGAAACTTATAATTTTTTATTAAACTGTTTACTTGTGCTTCTCCCGAAAAAGGATTGTAATAGCCACTATATCCCATATACGTAAGCAACAAACTCCAAGTACTTTTTTTAATACTTGCCGGCGAATACGAGAAAAAAGGATGTATCTTTTCCAGGTTTTTATAACCGTTAATCGAGCGTTCCATAATTTCTTTTTGCGAATACGGAAGATCAATTTTCACACTATCCGGATAGCCTAATTGGCGATGCATTTCGTTCGATTTTGCAATAAATCGTTTGGTGGTTTGCACCAATTCTTCGGTCGTATATTGTGTATCAAGATTAAGCGATTTATATAACGGCAATCTGTAATAATTAAATCCCCAAAGTATGTTAAACATAAAATAAATTACCGATAATGTAGCAGCAATATCTAAAAAAAAGCCGGCGGGTTTCGTTCTTATCCTTGAAAAATTTTTATACACCCAACGCAGCGCAATAACTCCAATTAATAAATAAAAAATATCTCCTACCGAAAACGGAACCCAACCAAACAAATACCGAGCAGTTTTTGATAGAAATGGGTACAATCCGTTGCTGTAATAGCTCTCGATAAATTCAGGGAAATTTCTTAATACTCTTAGTCCTATTATTTGAATGGGAAGTAATAAAACTAGAATTAGTTTGGTTCTTTTTTGCATGTTTCAAACATACAAATTTTTATTAAGATAATCTATTCAATACTAAAAACGCACTTGTGATAGATTATTTAAAAACTTGTTAGTTAGTTCATTTGCATTACATTTGTAGCCAATAAAAAAATGCTATAATTTTAGCTGTTTATTTTCGTTACAAAACTATGCAAAAATCATTTTTTATTAA
>JALWYP010000353.1 GCA_026992695.1 Flavobacteriaceae bacterium | reverse complement strand
TGATGTAAACAAAGACGGACTTGATGACTTCTTTGTTGGGAATGCACAAGATTCTCCGGCTGCGCTTTATATTCAGAATAAAAACGGAACGTTTACCGCCTCTAATACTTCTCTTTGGAAAAAACACGCCAAATATGAAGATGCCAATGCACATTTTTTTGATGCAGACGGAGATGGCGATTTAGACCTCTTTGTTGCAAGTGCCGGATACAACCTAAAAGAAGATTCGCCATTGCTACAAGACCGAATCTATTTTAACGACGGGAAAGGAAACCTTGCCTACAAACCCAATGCCTTGCCTAAAATGCTTACATCTACCAATGCTATTGCCATAGGCGATTACGATAAAGACGGCGACTTAGATATTTTTATAGGTGGTAATGTAGTACCGGGTAAATATCCCTTGCCTCCCCAATCCTATTTACTTAATAATGAAAACGGAACTTTTAAAAATGCAACCCCTAGCAATCAAAATTTAGATAAAATAGGAATGCTATCCGATGCTAACTTTACCGACTACGATAACGACGGCGACTTGGATCTCTTAGTGGTTGGAGAATGGATAAAACCCACCATTTTTAACAACCAAAACGGGCATTTTTCAGTAGCCGAAAATACTTCTTTTAAAAACAAAGAAGGTTGGTGGTTTAGTATTACTGCTGCCGATTTTGATGGCGATGGAGACCAAGATTATGTGTTAGGAAATTTAGGAAACAACAATAAGTTTCATCCTTCTAAAGAAAAACCATTATTTATCTACGCAAAAGATTTTGACCAAAACGGTACCTTTGATGTGGCTCTTAGCAAAATAAACGACGGTAGATTGGTTCCTGTAAGAGGAAAAGAATGCAGCTCAGAACAAAACCCGTTTCTGCTGGATAAAATTCAAACTTACAAACAATTTGCTCACTTGGATATGAAAGATATTTATGGCGAAGACAAACTAAAAGATGCTTATAAATTACAAGTGCACGATTTTTATACCGTATATGCCGAAAATCAAGGAGACGGAACTTTTAAAATCACCAAACTCCCTAATCAAGCCCAAACCGGACCCACCTTAGCTACCGTAGCCACAGATGTGAACAACGACGGAAAATTAGATATTGTTGGTGTAGGTGCCATTTACGATGCCGAAGTAGAAACCATTCGGTACGACAGCAATTACGGTTATGTATTACTGGGCGACGGAAAAGGAAATTTTAACTATGCTAAAGACCTAAACCCGCTTGTTGATACAGACGCTAAAGACCTAAAAACAATAACCATTAACAATAAAAAATATTTTATGGTGGTAAGCAATAATGCCCCACTGCAAATCTTTAATTTTGAAAGTTAATGTGACAAATTAAATCTCTTTTTTATTAAAATAGTTCTCTCCCTGCAAAATGAAACGCACCTTCAATGGCTGCATTTTCATCGCTATCACTTCCGTGAACCGCATTTTCACCGATAGAAGTTGCATATAGTTTTCTAATAGTTCCTTCTGCTGCATCTGCGGGATTAGTTGCGCCAATTAAGGTTCTAAAATCAGCTACGGCATTTTCTTTTTCAAGTATTGCCGCAACAATAGGACCTCTGGTCATATATTCAACTAACTCGCCATAAAATGGGCGTTCTTTATGAACTTCGTAGAATTTCATCGCATCTCTGCGTGTCATTTGTGTAAGTTTCATAGCCACAATCTTAAAGCCTGCAGCATTAATTTTTTCTAATATAGCACCAATGTATCCTTTCTCAACACTATCGGGCTTTAACATCGTAAACGTTCTGTCTGTTCTCATTTTTAAAAATTTTGTGCAAAAGTAGGTATTTACTCTTCAAAAACAAGTAAAAATTGTTTTATTAAGTAGATATTTATGTTTCATCTACAGATAACCACTTGGGAATACCGGGCGGAACAAATTCATTAATTTTTAAAAGCAACCCTTCGATTGTGTCATCAATAAGTAACAAATTAAATGTTTCTTTGGCAACAAAACCTTTTTTAACCATTGTTTGAAGCATAGCGATGAGCGAATCATAAAACCCATTACTATTTAAAAGTGCAATGGGTTTTTGGTGTAAACCCAGTTGCAACCAGGTAAAAATTTCAAACAATTCTTCAAGTGTGCCTATTCCTCCGGGAAGAGCTATAAATGCATCGCTTACTTCTTGCATTTTTAACTTTCGGTCATGCATATTCTTTGTGGTGATTAATTGAGATAAGCCAGTATGTACTACTTCTTTGGTTTTTAAAAACTCCGGAATAATACCTATCACGCTTCCGTTATTGTCTAGCGCAGCTTGTGCAACAATACCCATGATACCAATTTTTGCAGCACCATAAACTAAGGTAAGGTTTTTTTGGGCTAAAATTTTTCCAAGTTCATTAGCCTGCTCTATAATTACGTTATCATTTCCGTTTCCACTTCCGCAGAAAACACAAATATTTTTAAAGGATGAATTCATATCATTCAACCACTAGTTTAGTTGAAAAAACAGTTTCTGAATCACTAATTTTAAGTAAATAAACTCCCGTTTTAAGTTGGGGTGAAAAAACAAGTTGATTATTGGAAACCGAAGGCTTAAATTGATACACTTCTTGACCTGACATCGAGAATATTTCAACTTCAACATTAAAATAGTTTAAAGTAGTATTAAGTAAAACCTTTACATCTTCTTTAATTGGATTATTTGCCAAAACATATCTGGAAACAACAGTATTATCTTCCACTCCTAAAACACCGTTAAGTATTTCATCTATAGCAAATTGTGCGTTATTTGGAGTAATGAGTGTATGCGGTTCATTATTGGGTGGAATATACGTATTTACAAACGGTGAGTTATGTACTCCTCCAATATCCGGGGTTGCAAACCAATCAGTTTCATTGGTAATGGCTAAGGCACTAATTGCAGGAATAAAGCAATATTCATCTTGCTGTAAAGCATTTATAAAATCTATAATTACCGGATTTGTACTACCTGCTAATCCGCTACTAAACGTACTAAAACCACCCGGAGCACTATCTACACCTGCGGTATATGAAAATGCTTCTGCATCTGCACTAAAAGTATCTAAAGGAATTCCGATAAAAAATGATGCGAAATCGGTTACCGTATTAATTTGTGAAGCAGGTGGCGTAAAATGTAAAATAATATCGGCAGTTACTCCCGAGCCTAAATCTAATGTTGTATTTATTACTTCAATTCCGGGAGCACCTATCATTGTTCCGTTATTGCTTCCGTTAATCATGGCAACGTTTCTGGTTTGTTGCGGAAAACCAAGATTGTCTAATTCGGTTTGAAAAACATCTCTAAATCCGGAAGCTCCCATAGGTAACAACAAAGCCGGGTCTTGCTCGTAAGTAGATCCTGCCAGTAAATGTGCCGAATAATGATCGATAAGCATTTCTTTAGCTGCCGGGCTATTTAAAGATTCATCAATAGCCTGTTGTGCATCCGGATCGCCTTGAGATTCGGCTAAATAATTAAATAAATACTGAATCGTAATGGGTATGTTTGCTCCTAAGTGAGGCGAATCGAAAGAAATATATAATCTTGTTTCATGCGGTAAATTGTTTTGTTCCATATAGGCTAGCGCATAACGAGCAATTAACCCTCCCATACTCGGTCCTATTACCACCAACTCTTCGTTTCCTACTTTTTGAGCGTTAAGTTGATTGATTAATTCAATAAGTACCATTGCGTTACGTTGAATATAATCGGCTCCGCCATCAATATCAACTCCGTTTGTAGTATAAAGAGGTGCGTTTAAAACCACTACGTCAAAACCTTCGTCTCTAATAAAATCGGCTAAATTTCCCGAACCATAATCTAAAGCGTTATAGAGCGCATTAATATCTCGCGAATCGCCCGGATCAAAGCCATCTATTATAATTACCGGTTTATCTAATACTCCATCTACATTGTCTAAAAAAATTTGATATTCGCCTTGTCCCAAAAGTGGTTGCGCTTCGTCATAACCTTGATAGGGAATGGTTGCTGTAATGGTAGTCTGTGAAAAAAATTGAAAAGAAACAAATAAACCTAAAAGAGTGACGTAAAAATTTTTCATATGAAGTGTTTTTTTTCTAAAAGTACATTTTTTATTGAATAGAAGAAATTATTTCGGAAAGAAATTTATTTACATAATAGTCCGGATTTTCTAATAGTCCGGTTCTAACTACTACTAAATCTTTTGAAGGAATAATAAAAACATACTGCCCTTGATAGCCATTGCACGAAAACATATCGCGCGGAACATCGGGAAACTTCCCTCCTGCATTTAACCAAAAATGCCCTCCGTAAACACCATTTGAATCATTTGTAGGGGTTTTTGAAAAATCAACCCACGATGGGTTTATAATTTGTTCTCCGTTCCAGTTTCCGTTATGTAAATACAACAAACCAAATTTCCCCCAATCTCTTGCAGTTGCCCAACCGTAACTACTGCCAACAAAATGCCCTGAAAAATCGGTTTCGATAAGCATGGAGTTCATTCCTAATTTGTCTATTAATTCCCGATACCAATAATCCAAATACTCTTGCTGACTTTTAAACTGGTTTCTAATAAACCCGCTGAGTAAATTAGTGGTTCCGCTAGAATAATTCCAGGCGTTGCTAGGTGTTTCGGTTAGCGGTTTGTTTTTTTGAATTTCGGTCATATTAGGAGCTAAAAAAAGCATTTTAGTAACATCACTAATCTCTGTATAATCTTCGTCCCAAACCAAACCACTATTCATATTCAATAAATTTTTAAGCGTGATATTTTTTCGACTGTCTCCCTCCCATTCAGAAAATAAGTTTTTTTGATTTAGGGTGATTTTTCCTTGTTTTTCCATTACTCCCAATACTGCACTTGTAATACTTTTTGTCATTGACCAACCTAAAAA
>JALWYP010000352.1 GCA_026992695.1 Flavobacteriaceae bacterium | reverse complement strand
ATTTAGAATTGGTATTCGAGCCTGTCTGCCAACAGGTAGATTTTCAACTTGTTGAAAGTATCGAGAATACCGAAATTAACGATTTATTAAATTGATGATTTATGATTTTTTGGTTAACTTATATAAGGGCGTACTACCTACTGCCTACTGAAAACTGCCCACTGCCCACTGCCCACTGCAAACTGCCTACTGAAAACTGCCTACTGAAAACTACCTGTAACAATTTTAGTATTTGCAGACTCATTGATTACAATAATAAATCGTAAATTTGTAATCTATGAGTTTTTGGAGAGTACTGTTAGCTATTTTATTCCCGCCTTTATCCGTTTTAGACAAAGGTTGTGGCTCCATTTTAATTGTTTGTATTTTAACTATTTTAGGATGGGTTCCCGGAGTAATAGCCGCACTTATTATTTTAAATAACCCTAATAACTAACCCATCATGTTACGAAAAATTCTTTTATTTCCTATTTTATTACTAACCCTTGTAAGTTGTCAATTTACCGAAACCATGGTTTTAAACAAAGACGGAAGCGGTCGTATGGCGGTTGAAATGGATCTAAGTGAAATGATGAAATTTGCCGCGCAAATGGCACAGGATAGTACAATGGTTAAAACAGACACCGTAATTTCATTCAAAAAAATATTTGAAGAAAAAAAAGACAGTATTGCAAAGCTCTCAAAAAAAGAGCAACAACGGCTTAAGCAAATGGAAAATTACAATTTGAAACTAAGTGTCAATCCCGAAAATAACGCTATGCTAATGGCAGTATTTATAGATTTTAAAAATGTAAATGAAGCCAATGATTTAATGAATGGTTTTAGCCAAGTAAACGATAAAATGCCAGGCGTAAAAAGTACCGATGCTAAAGAAGAAAAAAAAGAGGAAAACGATATTTTAGGCGTACGGTATTTTTATAAAAACAAGCGTTTTAAAAGAGATGCTTATATTAAAGATGAAACAGCTTATAAAAACCAACTTGATAGCCTGAAAAATGTCGAACAAATAATTAATTCGATGAATTACGTTATAAAATATACATTTCCAACAGCAATAAAGAAAGCCTCTGTTGAAGATGCTGTTTATTCGGCAGATAAAAAAACCATTACGATTACAAGAAGTTTTAGCGACTATTTTAAAAATCCCGATATTCTGGATATTGAAATTGAATTGGAAAAGTAAATGAACAAAAAAGTTACGATACAAGATTTAGGTCTAAAAGATTACAAAGAAACTTGGGATTACCAAGAACAGCTTTTTAAAGAAATAGTAGATTTAAAAATTAAAAACCGAAGAGAAAATACGAAAGAGCCGACTCCCAATTATTTTTTATTTGTAGAACATCCGCATGTTTATACATTGGGAAAAAGCGGTGATTTTAGTAACCTGTTAGTTTCTGAAGAATATTTAAATAAAATTGAAGCTGCTTTTTATAAAATAAACAGGGGAGGAGATATTACCTACCACGGTCCCGGACAAATTGTAGGATACCCTATTTTAGATCTCGAAAATTTTTTTACCGATATTCATAAATACCTTCGTTTTCTTGAAGAAATGGTTATTTTAACCCTCGCCGAATATGGGTTACACGCAGAGCGATCTAAAGGCGAAACAGGAGTTTGGCTGGATGTAGGCACTCCTTTTGCTCGCAAAATTTGTGCTATGGGTGTACGTGCCAGTCGCTGGGTAACCATGCACGGCTTTGCACTAAATGTAAATACCAATCTAGGGTACTTTGACAATATGATACCTTGTGGCATTAAAGGAAAAAGTGTAACCTCGTTAAATGTTGAATTAGGAAAACAAGAAATATCGCAAGACGAAGTAAAACAAAAACTGCTAAAACATTTTAAAAGTTTGTTTGAAGCAACGTTCCTACAACAAGAAGCACAAGTTTAAAGTTTAGTTGTGTGGCATATAAAACAAAAAAATGAAAAAGATTTTAACATTAGTACTATTAACCGTTTCACTAATCTCTTTTAGTCAGAGAACAACTTTTGAGGATTGGGAAAATCTATCAAAAAATAATAAACGACTTTTACCTAAATACGGAGAAATTGAAAAAACTAAAGAAGAAATTAAAGCAGACAAAGTTTTTATAAAAGAGATTATGACTTCTTTTAAATCTAATACAGAAGCTTCAAATCATATGGTAGAATTAGGCTTCAAATATCTTTATCGCGGTGACTTGAAAACAGCAATGTATCGTTTCAATCAAGCTTTTTTGTTAGATAAGGACAACTCGAATATTTTTTGGGGTTATGGTGCAATTTATATGGCTTTAGGAAAATTCGACTTATCAAGAGAACAATATAAGGAAGGGCTTAAAGTGAATCCTAAAAATGATAACATATTGATTGATTATGGCACAACTTATTTAGGTGAATTCTATAATTTTTACAAACTAAATGAATCAAAAGCACAAGACAAGCTAAATTCTGCAATTGAAAAATTAAGTGAAGCATATGAAATGAATTCTTCAAACCCAAATGCAAGTTATAAACTTTCAATATGTTATCTATACAAAGAGGACTGTGAAAAGGCTAATTATTATCTTCAGATTTCAGAAAATCTTGGAAATAATAACATCACAGAATCATATAAAAACGAATTAAAATTAAAATGTGGAACTAAAAATTTAGACTGCTCATCTATAAAAACTGGGAAATTTAAAATAGTAGATGAATTAAGTGGTTTAACTGAAATAGAACGGAATTCAGATTTTCAAATAGAGGAAAATAAAAAGCTTAATTATAAGTTAAAGCTTTCTGTGACTTGGATAGACAATTGTACATATGTACTCAAACCAGTTGAAGACCTATTGAATCCAGATAATAATGATTTACCAAAAATGGTTCTAACTTGTAAAATTGTCGAAATGACCGATAATGGATATGTACAGATTTCAACGTCTAACATAGATAAAATGGCTTTAAAAAAAGAAGTAATTAGAGTTGAATAAAATACGCCACACAACAACGTATAACGTTCATAACGGCTGAATTTCCTATCGGAAATTCAATCGTTTTTGCTATCTTTGGTTATCCAACGGAAAAAAACGCGTGTTTTTCCGTTACGAAACGTTATACAAGACCGATTTTTCAACTTTTTTTTGCAACATTTATAGTTAAATTACTTCAATAAAAAAACCTCCGAATTTTCGGAGATTTTTATATAATTACTTTTATCCCCACTAAAAGTAATTATAACTAGTTGTTTAAAATTTATTCGCAATCGGTGGGGAGTCCGTTTAAATACTCCTTATCATAATACAATTTGTTGTCGGTATCTACTTGAGAGTTAATAAAAAGAATAATGTTGTTTAATGCATCGTTGTATGTGTTGCTTATTCTAACATTTTTGGAGGTTTCATTTTCCTCATTAAGCGTTAAGTCAAAAACCAAGCCGTCGTTAATACATTTGTTATTGTATTCGTTTTTATTTAAACTTTTAATTGCCTTACTATACGAATCGTATTGGGATATCGAAATGTTTTTTTCTAAAACAAGCGAATCTTTATCACTGTTTTTATTTTGTAACACAACCAATAATCTGTCTTTTTCCAAAATATAATTTTTGGTGTACGGAGTAGGGTACATTCTAACTTTTAACGAAATATTATTTGAATCTGTTTCAATAGTAGCGGGAACATCTTCACATTTTATTAGTGTCGTTAGAAATAAGAACATAGGTATAAAAATTAGTTTCATAATGAAGTTTTTAATGGTTGTTGATTATTTTTTCCAAATTTCGATATACTTCGGGTAGGTTTTACTCATTTTAGGAAGCATATTTTCTATGGCAATATCCCTTTCTGCATAACCTGAAGCTACTAACATATTTTTTAAGTCGTTTGCCTTGGCTTCATCATCGGGATGAAAAAACCGAATGGTATAAATATTAGGTAAATTGTTTACAGCTTTTTGCGGTACGGGTTTGTCTTCTTCGGTATAATAAGTAACATCAAAATTAGGATTGTTTTTAACAATTTGTTTCATTTGGTGCAGGTCATATATTGTATTGTTACCGCAGGGAACCAAGCGAATTTCATCTAACTCAACTAGATCTTTCAAGTTGCCGGGTTTACCGTATATTTTTTGAATTCCGATAAGGTCTAACTCACTAAGTTGCCCGAAATTAGACCATTTAGGGTTGCAATAATTCATTACAGATTCTAAATCGCAAGGTGTAACATAAAAACCTCCATCGGTACCTTGCGGTTCTTCTCCGCAAAGACAATCGGTTCGGTTGTGTTCGTGAGCTAAACCTAGGGCATGCCCAAATTCATGAATTGCAATAACTTTTATACAAAACTCACGGTTGGTAGGGCATTTATACGATCCTAAAAAATTAAAGGTAAGCTCCATACCGTTTTCAAGACCATCTATTTGTGTTCCCAATCCTTTTGTGTGTGGGTGTGCATAGTCATTAACTAAAATACGAATGCCTTTTGTGCCGTAAGTGGCTTCGTCCCAGCCTACAAACTCAATATTGGTGTTTGCTTCCCAAGCATATTCTACAGCTTCTTTAACCCATTGTCTTTCTTGGGCATTGTCGGCAGTAGGGTTTTCCCAACTTACGTTTATGATTGTTTTACCGGAACTTTGGCTGGGCCACTTGGCATTTTTTAGCATGTTAATTCCGCTAATGGGGTTTTGCGAAAATACCAGCGAAACACATAATATTGCGGTTAGTATAAATAGTTTTTTCATAATAGTAAAAATTTAATTGTTAGTGTTATTGAATCCATAACTCGATATAATCGGGTATGGTTTGCGAAAAATAAGGTGTCATATCTTCAATGGTAATTGTTTTACGGTCGTATATATATGCAATTAATGAATGCAGTAAGGTTACTTTTTTTTTGTTATTTTTATT
>JALWYP010000351.1 GCA_026992695.1 Flavobacteriaceae bacterium | reverse complement strand
AGATACACTTTTTGCTTTTGCCAGATTAGAATACTTTAAAATATTATCGCCTGCTATGTAAAAATTTATTGGACCAAAGTCTAATACCATCGCTAAACCCAGATTTGAAAATGAAAAAGAATCTACCGTATAAGTAGCTTTAGCGGCAAGATGCTTGCCTAATTTTCGGTAGTAAAAAAGGGTGCCTGCCAGTTGGGGTGCTTTAGGTCTAAAGATACTATACACTTGAACTCCTACAGATTGACTTCTATCTACAGCACTACCTCTACTTCTACAATCACAATCATCCTCGCCTTGTACAGCTTTTCCAAATTTATAGGTCAAGGCACCATTTACTTTTAACGGGCGTAAATTTGTATACGAATTAGTAAGTGTATCGATGGGAATTTCTTTTTCAATTTCATTTTCTATATCATCATAATACGGTATGCCTCCTTCTTCTATTGGTGGAAAAATTAATTCAATCCCGTTTAAGGTATAATTTCCGGTTGCTTTGTAGGTTGCTACATCTTTTGTGTGAAAAATTACACCTAAATCTAATAGGCTTCCGGTTACTGTTAACTTATTGGTTATATCGTAAGTAAAACCCAAATCCATTCCCACTCCTAAATTTCCTCCTAAGAATGCTCTACCTATTATTTTTTTGGTTATATCTGAAGCGTTTTCCAAATCATATAATGATGCCAATCCGGAAGTTTGAACAGTCATATCAACATTGGTTAAGCGATGTTCGTAAATGTTATTAGCACCGTCTCCTAAAGTAGTAGTAAAGCTCCCCGAATTTTTAGTACTGTTAATGCTTGCCATACTGGAATAAATCTTAGCTCTGGCTCCTACAGTGAGTTTTTTAGTAAGCTGTTTATTGGCTCCAAAATGAAAAACAGTTAACAAATCTGCTCGTGTACTTACTTCACCTAAATTGTAAATTTTATTGATGTTATCTTTATTTCCGTACCAGGCAAGTTCTGCCAAGTCTTTTGGGAAATAGGCGATAAAGTCAAATTCTTGGTATATTCCTCCCGAAAAGTATAGTTCTTGTTTACTACGCCATCCAAACTGAATCAGTTCCAATTGTTGAGTAGCCGTAAAAAAATCGGTGTTTTTTAGTTCGGATAATTTATTTGCGATTCGGGTATTAATTTCTACGGAAGAATTTCCGAAAATATCATAAACCGATACACCGGAAGCTCCTCCGTTAAAATGAAATTGTGAAAGAAAAGGAATTCCAAAATGAAATTTTGTAGTTACTTTTTCGCCCGGATTAAGCATCAAGGATTGTGGAATTTCTCTAAAACCGTATAGCAATTGTTTATTTTGGGCAACGGCTACCACTACCTGTATTAGGCATACTATCATTACAATTTTCTTCATAATTTAATATTCTAAGTAGTATGTTGCCTTAGATTGTAGATTTAGTGAACCTTCAATTGTTTCGTCTGAAGAAGGTATGGTTACTTTTACAATTACTTTGTTTGCTTGAGTTAGTTGCAAAATAGCATCGCCTTCAACAATTTCTGTAAATTCGGTAACTATTGGAGTGTCAAACGCTCCTTGCTCAACGTTGGTTTGAGTTTGATAGGTAACTTCATTTAAATCATTAACAAAGTCAAACTCGGCTATAAAGTTTCTAGGAATGCTATTGGTAAATTTAAAATAAAAGTCGGCTCGTTTTAATGCTTCTTGAATGCCTGTATCGTCTAAAAACCGTATCTCGGTAGTATCTGTGACGGTTAAAATCTGATTTTGCGTAACAGCATCATAAAACTGATTGGCTTGAACAGTAAAATAGATTAAATCCAGCTCAATTACAGGTTTTAGAGCAATGTCTTCTGCTTGGTTAAAATCGGTGTCGGTTACACAAGCATAAAATAAAAGTATAATCGGTATTAAAAGAATGTAGGTTAAATTCTTTTTCATAATTAAGTGGGGAATTTAATTTATAACGGTAATTTTAAACAAATTAGTATATGGTTACTACAAATAATTTTTAATTTGCAACAACTGTTTAACAGTTTTTTGGTTTGAAGAAACTATTTGATTTCGGTAATTAAAAAACAAGGTTTCCATTCCTGCTGCTTGCGCTCCTTGAATATCTGCTTCTAATGAATCGCCAATCATAATACTTTTTTCGGGTTGTGTTTTTGCTTTTTTTAATGCTGTTTTAAATATAACAGGATGAGGCTTCTTTAACCCTACCTCTTCGGAAGTGGTAATGGTATTAAAATACGATTTAATTCCGCTTTTACTAATTTTTTTTTGCTGTACTTCGTTAAAACCGTTGGTTATTATGTGTAATGAGTAGTTTGGTTTTAAGTAGTTTAATAATGTTATTGCTCCGGAAAAAAGGTGGTTGTCTTCCGGAAGTTCTTCTATATAACTATCTGCTAATTGGTTTATTTTTTTTTCAGAAAAAGAAAGATTTAAAGACTTAAAAGTATCTACTAGTCTTCCTCTACGCAATTGTTCTTTAGTAACCCGATCTTCGCGGTAGGCTTTCCAATAATGTTCGTTAATTGGCTCGTAAATTGTAATAAATTCTTCAATCCCCACCCCAACATTATGGGTTTTGAAAACGCGTTTAAATGCGAGTTTAGAATTTTTATCAAAATCCCAAAGGGTATGATCTAAATCAAAAAAAACATCGGTGATTTTTTGCATAATTTATTGAGCTAGAAAGAGTTTTTTCCAAAATTTGTTTTTGGGAGTTTCCGTAAAATTTAAATTAGTAAAGAGAACAGAAAATGTTCCGTTTACTTTTTTTACAGATTGAATTATTGAATTAATTTGCATATCTGCTTCTGCGTTATTTTTATTGGGAAAACTCGTTGTAGAAAAGGCTACGGGATTTATTATAAGGGGTGTTTTAATTTCGTAATCCAGGTCGTAAAATAAAAAAGGTGTGCAGGTACCGGCTCTAAAACCGGGAACAGTTTCATACACCATCGAGCAATCTGAAGCTACTTCTAAAGCAATTAAATTTCTATAATTCTCCGGCAGATTAACAAAATAATGTGCATTGAGAGATTTTTTTACTTCGCGATTTGTAATCGATTCCATATTTTTTTTCTCTTCTTTTAACAAATTTACATCCTTAAGAGCTTTTTTAGAAAACAACAAACCTGTCGTAAGATAATCGCCAACGTATTTTATGAGTTCTTTGTACTTAGGATGTTGTGTTTCTATTTCGGTAAAAAAGTCTTCATTTTCGCCTAAAATAAAAAACACAGTAGTTGGGATTTTTGTTTTTTTAGCGGCTTCAATTAAAAAATCATATACATCGTACGGGTCCGGTTTTAAGCGCAATACTACTTGGGTGCGCTTTAAAAAGGTTTTTAATCTAAATCGAACGATATCTGAAAAAAAACAAACCGTTGATCTAAAAATTCCTTTTCTAAGAAACAAATACGGTGTTTGCACCTCAACCAAATGATGTTTTTTAAATTCTCGGGAAGTAAAATCTAAGTCGGGAAAATGTTCTTGTAACTTTTTCTTAAACTTAAACGCCCACAAATCTACCACTGGTTGCTGTAAAAAAGAAGCCTTATATCCTAAACTTTCCGTAACCGGATATCTTCCTAACTCATCTTTAACATGAGGTAAATACTCTTCATATCTGGAAATTAAATAAAAAGAAGCCGCAAAAATATCGTAAGGCAACATGCTTTTTTCGCCACATATAAAAAAGCATTTTGTATCTTCCCAAGCTCTCACGGTTATATCTATACTCTCTACTCCTTGTTGAAATAACAAATCGCGACTTTGTATAAAAAACTCATTACCCAAAGGTTGTTTACTGTAAGAAAGTTTGGCTCCGGTGTGCGCTATAAATTCTTCAATTGTTGTTGTAAAACCAATATCTAAACCTAAAATACGAATGCAAATATGTTTAAAAACATAGGTTAGTCGCGGCGTAATTTTGGGTGTATAAATTAAAAGCATAGGTTACAACAAGCTATTATCGGCAAAGCTAAAATAATCTTTTTCGGTTACAATTAAGTGGTCTAAAACTTTTATATCTAAACTTTTGCTTGCCGTACTTAATTTATTGGTAATTTGTTTATCTGCTTGGCTGGGTTTCAGCGTTCCGGAAGGATGATTGTGTACGAGAATAATTCCGGTAGCCCCAATTTGTAATGCTTGTTTCAGTACCAGTCTTACATCTACTAAAGTTCCTGTAATTCCTCCTTTACTAAGTTGTGTTTTTTCTAATACTTTGTTGGAATTATTCAAATAAATAATCCAAAATTCTTCATGTAACAACTCACCGATAATAGGCTGCATAAGATTAAAAACCTGATTTGAAGATGTTATTTTTAACTCTTGTTGAGCTTCTTGTAATCGTCTTCGTCTTCCTAACTCGGCGGCTGCAATAATCGAAATGGCTTTTGCTTCACCAATACCTTTAAACGTTACTAACTCTTGTACGGTTAATTTTCCTAATGTGTTTAAATTATTAGCAACCGATGCTAAAATTCGTTTGCTCAGTCCCACAGCACTTTCCTCCTTATTACCCGAGCCTATAAGAATGGCAATGAGCTCGGCATTACTTAAACTTGCTTTTCCTTTTTGCAATAATTTTTCTCTTGGACGATCATCGAGATTCCAATTTTTAATAGAAAAAGATTTGGGTTTTTCTTCCAAAATATAACGTATATTTATACCAAAATTAACAAGCAGGTAAAAATATGAAAAAAACACTACTCTTTTTACTTATTGCCGTATTGAGTTCGACAATTTCTTATTCTCAAAAGTTAGATAAAATTAAAGGAAGTAAAAGCGTCATACAATCTGAACGTGTTTTTGACACGATTACCGGAATTGAATTACATAAAAACATTAAAATAAATCTTATTCAATCGCAAAAAAATAAACTGGTTATTCAAGCAGACGATAACT
>JALWYP010000350.1 GCA_026992695.1 Flavobacteriaceae bacterium | reverse complement strand
GGTCTATTGTTTGTTCTGTTGTTAACAATACAATTTTCTTGGGGGCAAATCTCTAAGAAAATGAGTGTTAAAAAAGAAGTATCAAGAAAAGAAGTTACTACTCCTTTAAGCAAAGAAGTAAAGTTGGATTTTTCTAAAATAAGAAAACTGAAAAATTTTGAGATTGTTACAACAAATAAACTATTAACACAAGGAGGACATTATTATGTTTATGAAGGCGATTTTTCGGATGTTGAAAAGTATATGAAATACTCGAAAACCAAAACTCAAAATAAAGTTCAAGATTGCCCTGAAGATTGCTTTCGAGGATCATCAGGAATATGTTTTTGTAAAATTGAGAGTGATTATGAACCACCTATGATAACAATTGAAGACGAAGAGTGTTGCGATATAATAATGCCTATACATCAAACTTCTCCCGATGCTATTCCCGGTAACGGCGAAATTATCATACACACAAAAGGCAAAACGTATAGTGCCCAAGTTAATAAAGAAGCCCTATCTAAAATTAATAAGAAGCAACAAAACAAAGCAGGAAATGCTACCGATTGTCCTTGTTCAGATAGTTGTATAGGAGAAAGTTCAGGGATGCATATTTGTGTGGGTGAAACCAATAATCCTTTTGTGCGCGGAACAAAAGCAAGAAATACCCAAATAATTAACCAAATGAAAAAGAAGAATTAAAATTCACAACTAACCCTCAACATTCCCAAAGCACCTATTTGAGCATCCCCGCAGAGACAATAGGAAGTGAAAGCATCTTTTTAGGGTTGAGGGTTTTTTTATGTTTAGTTTAATCATAAAATAAAAGCTACTAATATTTTTTTTGACGATTAAAAAACAAATAAACAATAGTAAAATTTTAAAGCTATGAAGAAGGTACCCCTATTTTTTATCGGTTTATTTTTAATAACAATGATGAATTCTTGCGACAACGATAACGGTTCGTCCCCCAATGAAGACCAATGCGATTATGCGGGAATAACTTTTGTGGATAACACAAACGCAACAGAAACCTTAATTCCTGAAACAAACCTTACCACAACGTTTTATCCTAATGCTTTAGGTCTGGGAATAGGGCGTTTGGATATTAGAAAAACCAGCGACCCAAACAATACTTTTTTAATTACAGAGGCAGTAACACCTAACGCTAACGGACCGGCGGCATTACGTCTGGATGGCACAGACCTTATTGCTACGGTAACTTGCCAACGAGCCGGAACGCAAGTAGGAGATGAATTTCGGTTAGATATAACAGGAACCATTATTGGTGAAGGTATCTATGATTTTGAAGCGGAGTACTGCGGAAGCATAGATCAAGTTGTAACAGATTGTTATCCGGGGATAAGTTATACCCTAGACGGAAACTTTGTTGAATATGACAATGCACAAGTAACGGGAGAAATTTTTAACGATGCTGCTATTGGAAAATTTTATGACATTTGGACCGACCAAAACGACGGATTTTACTATCACTCTACCATAACCGAAAACGGTGAAACCGCACCATTTGCTGTAAATTGGTTTGTAACCCAAGACGTGGCAAATATTGTTTTTCTTAACGATAAAGATAATGTAAATATGCAATTTGAAATTATACAAGGAGCTAATGCCGTAGGAGATCAAGTAACCATTAAATTTTCCGGAACCTATGAAGAAAACGGAACGGTCCATACCATAACCAACGGATTAATTTGTACTACTATTGATATTGTTCATTAACAAAATGAAAAAAATGAAAAAAATGAAAAACTTAAAAAAAATAATACTCTCAATACTTATCATATCTGTTTTTGTAAAATGTAACCCTGCAGAGGATACAAATCCTACTGTTGAAGAATACATTTCGATAACATACGATAATGGAAATGAAACCCGATATGAATTAGATACAAAAGCAAGGTTAGAAACCTCACAAAGCGACCCTACACCCGCATTAGAGTGTACGGCTTCGTTAGACGAAAACCGTAGTATTAGTTTGGCTTTTTTTAATAACGGAGATTTTGCAACTATTTCTTCAAGTTTACCTTTTCCATATAGTCATGATTCTAATATTGTTACAAGATTTCAAGGTCTTGAATTTGGTGTTGGTGACGGAATAGAGACCATTATAAAAGACTATGATTTTAATATAAATACAAATCCCATAAACGTAAACGCATATATAACAAATTTTGGGGCGGTTGGTAATTTCATTGAGATTACATTTTCTGGAAATTATATAGATGACAATGGAAATATAAGAACTATTGAAGGAGAAGTACACATACTTCGTAGTGCGGATTTTAATGCAAACTAAAAACAATTTGTTATGAAAATACCACCTAAAAAAACCACAATCGTATTTTTATTTTTAACAACAATTATTTTTATCGGGGTGAGTTGCGATAACGACAGCAGTCCGTCTCCCAATGATGATACTTGCGAAAACCCCGGTTTATCTTGGGTAGATACTTCCAACAATACAAATATTTTTATATCGGATGAGGAATTGAGTACCCAATTTTTCCCCAACGCATCTAACGGTCCTTTTGGTGCTCCCGGAGTAGAAATTGCAGGACAAAATAGTAATGGAGATAGAATATTTTTTGTTACAAATATAATTCAAGAAGGACAATCAGGTAGTGGTTCGGTAGAATTAAATGGAGGTCAACCACAACCGGTTACCGTTACGTGCCAAAGAGCAGGAACCAATGTTGGAGATGAATTTAGATACGATATTAATTATAACTCTTTGGAATTAGAATTTTGTGTAAAAATAGACCAAGTTCTTTAAAAAATGAATGTAATCAAAAACCCTAATATAGAAAATATGAAAACTATTTTAAAATCCCTTGTCACCATAACTTTGGTTAGTATTGCACTTATCACTTTAAGCCCTGGTTGCGCACCGGAACCCGAATGCCAAAGCCAACCTTGGTATGCAGATAGCGATGGCGACGGTTATGGAGATCCTGAAACTTTAGAAGTAAGTTGCGACCAACCGCAAAACTACGTTGCAGATAATACAGACTGTAACGATAACAATCCCAATATACATCCCGGTGCAGTAGAAATAACCGGTAATGATATAGATGACGATTGCGATGGTATAGTTGATGAATGTGAAACAGATGCCGATTGCGATATTCCCGGTGAGGTAATGGCTTGTATAGACGGTTTCTGTCAAGTAATGACCACTTACTATGCCGATAATGATGGCGATGGTTACGGAGACCCTAATAACAGTATCGTTTCCGGTGAAACGCCTCCTAATGGTTATGTTACCAATAATACCGACTGCGACGATACCAATGCAACGGTTTATCTTGGTGCTCCTGAACTTTGTGACGGTATTGATAATAATTGCGACGGAATAATTGACAATAATACTACAGATTGTCAAGCAGGTACCATGTGTTTAGACGGCGTATGTGTTGCTGCCTATACCTATTATCAAGATTTAGATAACGATGGTTTTGGAAATCCGGATGTAACTTCTCTAGGATCAGACTCCAATCCTCCTTCGGGTTGGTTGCGTTGGGCAGGCGATTGTGATGACACTAATGCAGGCATAAACATTTTAGCACAAGAAATTATGGGTAATGGCATCGACGATAATTGCAACGGATTAATAGACGGCGATGATGTGCGTTATATAGATACAGATGGAGATGGATATGGCTCTCAAGATGAAGCTGCTGCAGACGGTGTGTTTAATAATTTAGATTGTGATGATACTGACCCGAATATTCATCCTTTTCAAATAGACATTCCTCTTAATGGAATTGATGAAGATTGCGACGGAGAAGATGCCAGTTATTAATATTTAATCCTAACTTTGTTTTTTAACCAAATAAACAAATTTTTATTATGAAGGCTCCTCATATCATTCACTTTCTTTTTGTAATGATATGGGGTTTTTCATTTTCGCAGCAATTTTCACATACTACTTCTAAGGAAGGATTACCAAGCGACCACATTTACCGTATTACTCAAGACTACCAAGGTTTTATCTGGATTTTAACAGATAAAGGGATGGTTAAATACAACGGACACCAGTTTAAAACCTTTACTACTAAGGAAGGATTACCCACTAATGATATTTGGGATATTCGCATTACACCAAATAATAAAATTTGGTATTTCTCTAAAGCATCAACTTTAGGTTATATTTATAACGATACGGTTTATAAATTTTCATCAAAAGATAATGGTAAAATATTTTATCCCTTAGCAATTAATCAAAGTAAAAATACAGTTGATTTTTTAGATGCGGATAAATGCTATTTTTTAAATGATAATGTTAAAAAAAAAAAAAAAATAAATGCCACTTTAAATAAAGTTATACTGCCTGTAATTAATAATTCTATTCTGCAATTAGAATATAATAAAAAAACCGATTCGCTTTTGGTAGTTAGTAAAAATAAAAATGTTCTAAAAAAAAAATTTTTACCAAAACTACAAAAAACGAGTATTTACAAAGGGCAAATAAACGATAGTTTATACGGTTGGCTTTATTCTAAAAATGTTTTTTTATTAAACCTTAACGACTTAACGTTTCATACTGTTAATCTCCCCGAAACAAAAAAATATCCCCGTTATATTTATGCAAACCATACCATTCAATTTACCGCCGAAAATTTCCTTGCCGTACTGCAACCCGATTATACCTTAAAAGAGATCCCCATCCCAAAAAATATACCTACCCATTCATCTTTTCTTGATAAATCGGGAAATATTTGGTTAGCTACATTTTCTAAAGGAATTTACTTTTTATCTAAAAACAAACAGAATACAAAACAATTTTTTCCAACTAATAAAGTGGGTAGAATGAACTTTGCTAACAACAAACTTTTTGTTTCTGTTTTTAATAAAGGATTTTACCGATACAACCCTCAAAACAAACAATTTTTTAATCAAACTAAAGACAGCTCTTTTCTTTACAATATAGTTTATAT
>JALWYP010000349.1 GCA_026992695.1 Flavobacteriaceae bacterium | reverse complement strand
AAGCAACCACACATAATTAGATTTACTCCATATTTGCGATTGATATTCGGCTTTTAATGAATTTAAAATCTGAAGTTTGCCTCCTTCTACTACTTCACCTTTAGCAATTATTCTTGCTCCCTTATCAATTACACCCTTATTGGGATTAATACTTTTAATTTTTGAGTTTATTTCTTTTTGAGTAAGTGATTTATTTAAGTAAACATTAGGCGATACAACTGCTGAAATTAGTTCGTTTAAAAGATTTTCTGCTTCAAATAAATTATTTTTTTCAATGGTGTTTTATATGCTGGAATCTAAATCTTCCAGCTTAAAAAAATCTCCGAAAATTACTTCTTTAACATTTTTTCCATCTTTAAGATAAGCCGGTTTATCATTGGTATATGGATAAACATTATCGATTACTCCGTTTTTATATATGGCATTAAGCAGTTGCAAACCACTTTGCTGAATATTTTTTTTAGAAATAGTATAAAGACTATCTACATACGAATCATTTAGCCTTTCTTTAAATTGACTTTTTGCATTATTAGAAACCTCTAAATCACGATCAAAATAAGGAACTGCATTTTGAATGATGGTTTCCTTCTCTTTTTCAATTGTCTCTTTATCCTTTTTTATTGTAAAACTAAAGGGCGCATATAAATTTTCGTACTGCCAAGGTTTTCCTTTCTGAAAATGATACTTAAACTGACCTCCTTTTGGAAGTAAAAAAATGATTAAAAAAGTAGCAATAATAAACAAAAACACCTTATAAATAAGGGATTGATTTCTGGCTAAAACGGAAAAAATATTCTTCATAAATGGCTTTCGAGAAGTAAAGGTATCATTTCGAAATGTGATTTACAAAACCTTCCTCATAAAGATTGATAATTTGTCTTAAAATTCGTAATTTCGCAAGAAATAAATTTAGCATTCACATTATAAAATTCACATCATAAAATGAGCAAAAAAGTAGTAATTGTTTCGGCTGTACGAACTCCAATAGGGAGTTTTCTTGGAAGTTTATCATCATTAACTGCTTCTCAATTAGGAAGCATTGCCATAAAAGGTGCTTTAGATAAAATTAAGCTAGATCCCGCTTTGGTAGATGAAGTATTTATGGGTAATGTGGTGCAAGCCGGTGTAGGACAAGCACCTGCCAGACAAGCAGCAATTGGTGCCGGTTTACCCGATAGTGTTCCTTGTACAACGGTTAATAAAGTCTGCGCTTCCGGAATGAAAGCTGTAATGAACGCTGCACAAACAATTGCTCTTGGAGATGCAAATGTGGTGGTTGCCGGTGGAATGGAAAGTATGAGTAACATACCGCATTATGTAAACCTTAGAAAACCGCATAAGTTTGGACCCCAAACGTTGATAGACGGAATGCAAAAAGACGGATTAGTTGATGCATACGACCAAAATGCAATGGGTGTTTGCGCAGATTTATGTGCCTCAGAATACCATTTCTCACGTGAAGACCAAGATAAATTTGCAATTCAATCTTACCAGCGTTCTGCCAAAGCTTGGGAGGAAGGTAAATTTAATGAGGAAGTAGTTCCTGTTGAAGTACCGCAACGAAGAGGTGAACCAATACTAGTTAAGGAAGATGAGGAATTTAAAAACGTTAGAATGGAAAAAATCCCTTCGCTACAACCTGCGTTTTCAAAAGATGGAACTGCTACTGCAGCCAATTCTTCTACGATTAATGACGGTGCCGGAGCAATGATTTTAATGAGTGAAGAAAAAGCAAAAGAACTTGGTCTTACACCACTTGCAACCGTTTTAAATTATGCAGATGCCGCACAAGAACCCAAATGGTTTACTACCGCTCCTGCAAAAGCATTACCTAAAGCCCTGGGTAAAGCAAACATCACGCTTGATGAGGTAGATTATTTTGAATTTAATGAGGCATTTGCTGTTGTAGGATTAGCTAATATGAAGATTCTAGGTTTAGACGATTCAAAAGTTAATGTTAACGGTGGTGCTGTTTCTCTAGGACATCCACTTGGTTGTAGTGGCGTACGTATTTTAATAACACTTATTAACGTATTAAAACAAAACAACGGAAAAATAGGCGCAGCAGCTATCTGTAATGGTGGTGGCGGTGCCAGTGCAATGGTAATTGAAAGAAACTAAGCGATTTTGAATGAATTTTGGGATTTGTAACCTTAGTATTGTTCCGTTACGGGCAGAAGCATCCGACAAAAGTGAAATGATTTCGCAAATTCTGTACGGTGAGTTTTTTGAAATTATTGAAAAACAAACCAAATGGAGCAAAATTAAATTACATTTTGACCAATATGAAGGTTGGATTGACAACAAACAGTTTCTTCCCATTTCTGAAAACGAATATGAAACAATTTCGCAAAAACCCGAAATATATTCGGGTGAATTTATCGATTTTATTACTACCGAAAAACAACAACTACTACCGGTATGTTTAGGAAGCACAGTAAGTAGTGCTAGTTTTTTAAACCATAGGTTTGAAGGAGTAACTGCTTCCGGAAAAGCTTCCATAGAAAATCTTGTGGAAACCGCAATGCTATACCTCAACGCACCGTATTTGTGGGGCGGAAAAACACCGTTTGGAATTGATTGTAGCGGATTTAGCCAAATGGTTTATAAAATTTCGGGATATAAATTACGACGCGATGCAGCACAACAAGCCACTCAAGGAGAAGTTTTAAGTTTTTTGGAAGAAAGTCTTCCGGGCGATTTGGCTTTTTTTGATAATGAAGAAGGAAACATTACACACGTTGGCATAATTATAGAAAATCACCAAATTATTCACGCAAGCGGAAAAGTTAGAATAGATAGATTAGATCATTCCGGTATTTTTAATGTAGAAACAAAAACACATTCGCACAAACTACGAGTGATTAAACGTATTCTTCCTTAAAACGTTAAAGTTTCTTAATCCATTACAAACTTAAAGGCTCCCGAAACAATCCAAGCTTTTAATCCGGTACTTCGGTTGTAACTATTAAATCGTAAATCTATACTTTTTAGTCCCATTTTCCATATTTTCATTTTAGTAAAAATATCGGTATAGGATAATCCAAAACCATATTCATTGGCATCAAATTTTGAAAGATCATAGTCCGATGTATAAAACGTTTCGGTGGATAAATGCACATCAAAAGGAGCAAAATAATCGGCAGCAGTTTGGGTGTAATAACGATAAGATGGATAAAGTGTAAATTTTGTTGTTATTTTTATAGGAATTTCTATTCTGGCAGTATGCGAAACTACACCCCAATCATCTGTATAATATCTATAATAGGTTCGTAACGAAACAACTTCATTTATAAAATAATTAAATCGCATACCAATTGGTATTTTAAACCTTGTATCGGGTAGTCGTTCAATATCATCTGCTAACTGAAATACTTTTGTATTAGACCGAGAAGTATAATTATCGATAGCGGAAGCTTTTCCGACGAAATAATTTTCTTTATCGGCAAAATATACCCGTTGCATTGGGTTCGCCAACCATCCTTTTTGCTGAACTACATCTAAAAATAACGATATTTGGGCATTTTTACTTAAAATTTGAGAAAAACTCAATGAAGCGGAGTAGGTATTTCTTGCCTTATTATTGATAAGCTCAAACCCTTCGACGGGACTCCAAACCGGACCATTATTACCGGATTTGTCTATAATAGTACCACTTTGGTCTAAAATATCAATATCTCTAAAAAAACCGCTTGTCAAAGAGTTCCCTGCTTCGATATAAGAATCCAACTCGGTAGGATATCTGGGTCGCCAAGCATCTATATAGGCTTGCGCCGAAACTGAAAACTCGGTGTTTTTTTCATTAAAAAGCTTCGTTAGAGTCCCTCCTATTCCTACAGATGAATAATCATATTCTGTTGAAAACCCTGCATGACCCGAAACAATTGTATTTCTATCGTCTGAACTGTGACTGTAACTAGCACTTACATTTCCCCAAACATCTTGTGCAGAAGCACCGGACGAAGCCACCCAAGGGCTCCCTGTTATATCGGATGCTTGTGGTGCTCTGTCATCATCATCGTCATCATCATCGTCGTCGTCGTCACCTCTGGATGCTCCCGAAGCATCAAAAGGGTCTAAGTTACTGGAAGAGGCTGAAGTATATGCAGAAATACCGGCATCTACCGTTAAAACATCATCTGCATTAATGGGTATAGAGACTACAATTGTGGGAGTTACATCGGTTAATTTTTCGGTTCCTATTCCACCGGTTACCGCAGCATTATCACCATCTTGACTGTAATAACTAGATAGAAATTCTACTTCGGGCGTTTCTAAAACACGTTTTTTATAAACACCGGTTGAATCTTGAGCAGAAATTAGAATTGAATATATTAGAAATATAATTATCGAACTATTTTTCATAAAAAGATTTAATACTTTGAAAATTCTTTGGGTTTGTTATTCTGTTAAATTGAGTTCTTTTTTTCAGATAAATCGTTTTATCTGCTAAACGGTAATCCTAATTACACCCGCAACCACCACCGGTTTTACCCCCACTAGCACCCGATGCACCTTCACGATAGACATGAAAATTGGTTTTAAAACGATCTACCGAGTTATCGGCTAACTTCATGTCGGGATCATTAATATTTACTTTTTCGTACTCTTTTACCACCTTACAAGAGGTAACGCTTAAAAGTACAATTGCAACAAGCAGTATTTTTTTCATTTTAATCTATTGTATTAAGTTTTATATTTTTTGAAGTATGAATTTTATTATCACTATCTACAATAATACATTCTACTCCTTTTAGTTGATTTATAAAATCCAATCCGGTTTCTACTCCCATTACAAAGACCGAAGTTGCCAAAGCATCTGCCAACTCGGCACTTTTGGTAAAAATGGTTACACTTTCGGTACCGGATGCAGGATAACCAGTACGAGGATCGATGATATGGGTATATTTTTTATTGTTAAAAATTACAAATTTTTCATAGTTACCCGATGTTACAACAGCACCATTGTGGATTGGAAACCAAGAAAAAACTTTGTTTTTGTTTAAAGGATTGGTA
>JALWYP010000348.1 GCA_026992695.1 Flavobacteriaceae bacterium | reverse complement strand
ACAAAGCTTGATGCACAGGGTATTGAACTTAAAAATATTATAGCAATGGCTAATGCTATGAAGTCAAATAAATCAGATGAAAGAGCTTCTTTAAATTTTGATTTAATTATAAAAAAAACCTTCTTGAAATTCATCAAGAAGGTTTTAAAAATTGAAACAAGGTTGGTTGGGTTTAATTAATATCGAGCTTTTGCAATTTAGCTTCAATATTTTCCATTTGTTTTTGAAGTGTATTAATTTTTTTTACTTGAGATTCTAATTGTTTAATTTTTGCATCTTGTTGTTGGAATATTTCAACCCATTCGTTTGTTTTAAGTCCAACAGACACGTTAATAATACTTGCTTTTTGTCCGTTTGAAGCAGACCAAGCTTTACCAATTACTTGTTTTAAATCTGCAAGTGAAATGTCTTTTGGAGAAATAGCTTTGGCATATCCGTCGTTATAACCTGAAGCTACAATAAAATCGCCAACTTCAACATCGCCTAGAGTAAGCACGGGCACTTGCCCCATAAAACCTACTTTTTCAAAAGCATCTTTTCGGTTAGCATCGGGCATATTACCCAGTACAATAGGAGCTAATGAGATAGACATTACTTGGTCTGCATCAGTAGTATTTCGAGATATTTTTCCTCCTTTAACGCCTACGACTTCGCCAAACATATATTTTTCGGCAGGGTTTTCTTTCTCAAGCCACTCTGCATAATCGGCACCTTTTGAGCCATAAATAACACCTTGGTCTCTTGCAACTTGTTTTGCTGATAGAATAAGAGGTGCTAGAGCAAGACCCCAGGGTCCTGTGGGTAAAAAACCAGGATCTCCGTTTCGCATTCCCCAAGCAACCATTGATCCTATATCCCCCGCTGCACCTACTCCAGCTGTTGGGTTAAAAAAGTTGTCAAAATTTAGGTTTAATGTTCCTATATCAAAAGTAGAAGTTGGGAAACTTCCCCCACTAAGAGAAGGGAAACTTCCTGGGATAATATCACCATCGTCATTAATATATGGGAAATTACCCCCTGATAAACTTGGAAAAGATCCACCAGTAACATCTAAAGATGGTGGTGTCCATTCTAACACTTGCGAAAAATCAAACACGTTTATAAGGTTGGCAAAGTCCGGAATGGGGAAGCTCTCCCATAAATCTCCTGCTTGTAAATCGTAACTTTCTATACGCCCAGCCATATAATCTCCACCATTTGCGCTTCCGTAGAAAGTTATAAAGCGGTTTCTAAAACCTAACTTCCCACTTGCATTTCCATGAATACGTATGGCAATACCGTCTGCTTGATTTGACGTATTAGTATTTTCAAACAAGGCAATATGGTCTGCATTGGTACCGCCTACAGTATTATTTCCTTTTACAACCAAATTTGCTAATATGGTGTTTCCGTTTACTTTAAGTGAATCTGTAAAAGTAGATTTCCCTGTTACTTCCAGCTCATTATTTAATTTTGTAATTCCATCTACATTTAATTCTCCCGATAGATTTGTAACACTTGCATTATTTACATTTAATTCGCTTTCCATATTTGTGATTCCTTGCACATTTAACGCATTGTTTAGGTTTGAAATACCATCAACATTAAGCACACCGGATAAGTTGGTTATACTTTCGTTGTTTACATTTAATTCGCTTTCCATATTGGTAACTCCTTGTACATTGAGTGCATTGTTTAGGTTTGAAACGCCTTCAACATTCAAAATACCTGATAGGTTAGAGATACTGTTGTTATTTACGTTAAGACCATTGTTTAAGTCTGTTAATTGGTCTACTCGTAAGGTTCCGGTTAAAAAAGTAGCACTACTATTATCCACTTTTAATACATCGTGAAGGCTGGTAATGCCATGTACTACGAGATTTTGCCCAACAGTTGCATTTCCTTCCACCTCAGAGTCTCCTTGAATTAGTTCGTTACCTGCAACTGTTAAATTATTGTTTATAATAGTTTCGCCTTCGATAATTAAACCATTATTAAAAGTTGTTAATCCTTCTACGGTAAGTGTTCCGGAAAGGTTTGTTGGTTTTTGGTTGTTTACGTTTAACGGGTTGTTAAGGTTGGTTTCTCCATCTACTGTTACATTTCCGTTAATAATAGCATTTTGCGAAACAAAAATATTGTTATTAATAGTGGTTTGTCCTTCAACATTAAGTTCGTTTTGAAGGTTTGTAGTACCCGTTACATTCAGATCTCCCGAAAGGTTAGAGGGGCTTCCGTTTGTTACATCTAGCGTGTTGTTTAAGGTAGTGTTGCCGGTAACATTTAAATCACTATCTAATGTGGTTTCTCCTTGAACACCTAGGGTTCCGGTAATTTGCGTATCGCCATTAAAAGTACTGTTTCCGGTAACAATTAAATCATTATTGAGGGTTAAAATACCTTCTAAAAGAAAATCTCCATTAAAATTAGATTCGCCTTCTACGTTTAAATTACCGGTAGCATTAATGTTTCGATGATAGGCATAGGGTACGAAAGTGAGTTTTTGGTTTCCTAAGGGTTCAAAATTAGAGCCTCCGTTAAAATCAATGTCTACTTGGAGATTTTTAGGACTTCCGTCCCAGTTTATTTCAGTAAAAGAGTTACCTCCGGTTTGGGTTCCCTCTCCAATAAAGAGGTTAATCATTCCGTAGGCATCGGTTGAGGTATTCTGAATTTCTTGATAATCAATACCACCTGCATTGTTTAAAATAGTAAATTGGATACTAATCTCGTGGTTAGGTAAGATGTTATTTGTAGCATCTACACCGGGAAGTTCTTGTGCTTTGGGATTTAAAATTACCGCTTGGTAACTTATCCCGTCTGTTTGTGCAAAACTTATTGTACTAATAAGAAATGCAACTACTAAAAAGTAAAAGTTTTTCATAATTGGTTTTTTTAATTATTTTCTTCTGTATTGTTGTCTGTATCTTGGGTTTCGGATTTTCCGTTGGATAGTGAAAAAGCGAGTCCAACCCCAATAGAACTTGATTGGTATTTTAATTTTTGAGAATTTCCGTTTTCGGAACTTTTTCCGTAGCTGTATTGTGTAAAAACGGCGATATTTTGAGAGGCTTGATACTGAAAAATGATGCCTCCCCTAAAAAACATAGTAGTGTCTTTAAATTCTTCTTGCCCTTTAAGGTCAAAGACTTGATTATTTAACGTTTGTGTGCCTTGTAACATAAACTCGGCAGCGGTTCCGGCTCGTAATAATAGTGTAAATTTATTAGCATTTAGCACTTTTAGATCTGCATTAAAATGGACTCCGAGATAGGAAGTATCCCATTCAAAATAGTTTCCTACCGAGTCGTCACTGCCAATAGCTCCGTACTGATTTAGGCTTATCCCTCCGTAGAGATAGAGTACTTGGTTTACTATGTTATGACGATATCCCATTGCCAAAAAACTTTTGGTTTTTGGTTGTAAATTATCTAAACTTTCTCCTTGTGAGTTGGTAAATTCAAACGAAGTAAAATTTATTCCGGTTTCGGTGATTAATTCTTGTGAATAAGATTGAAATACCAAAAGAAGTATGGGTATAAAAAGGTATATTTTTTTCATAATAGTTATTTTTTAATAAGTTTTGCGGTTAGCTTTTTAGAACCGGAAACAAGGGTTAATAAATAAGTGCCACTTGCCAGTTGCGAAATATCTAATTGAAAACTGTTTGTTGGTGCTTGTTTTTTAGATAAGATGTGCTTACCCGCAATGTTAAATAACTCTATTTGAATAGGATTTTTTACCACATCATTAAATGCAATTGTTACAAAAGCTTCTACCGGATTAGGAAAAATACGTGCACTAAGATTCGAAGTGTCGTTAATATATACCTTAATAGAAGCAGGAGGTTGTTGAAAACCTTGCCTAATGGTGTTGTTGTTTGATTGCAAAGTGCCTATGGCGCTTTGTTGCCCAACACTATGGCTAATGTAGTAGGATGTTCCTGCTACCTCCACAGTTTTTGAACTTCCGCTACTACTCAACGAGGAGCGCTGTACATTTTGCCCGATACCGGTAAAACAAAGTATCAAGAAAATGAAAGATAATCGGAGTTTTTTCATGACTGAAATAATTTAAGTTAATGATTAGGTGCAAAGTAGTACCTTTAACAACTATAAATCAATAAGTAAAAACCCGTAAATATCTAAGGGTTAACCCTTAGAGAATAGGTGCATTTTGAAAAACCCACTTTAAAAGGCTGTTTTTTTCGGGTTTTAGATTGAGTTTTTTGCAGATATTATAGCGATGGGAGTCTATTGTTTTTGGAGAGACAAAGAGCATTTCGGCTATTTCTTTTGTAGTTTTTTCTTTAGCGATAAGGCGTAGAATATTTAATTCGGTTTTGGTGAAAATAGAAAAGTCTATTACAGTATCTTCAATGTAGTTTTCAATTTCTTTGCTAAAGTATTTTTTTCCGCTCAAAACGGTTTTAATACAATGAGAAATTTGGTTAATAGAAAATTCTTTTAACACATAGCCCATAACATCTAATTTAATAATTTCCTTAAAAAAACTACGTTCTTTATGAAGAGTAAGAAAAATGATTTTTGTAGGCAGCTTGAGTTGTCTAATTTTTATCGCTACTTCTATACCGTCCATAATGGGCATTTCAATATCTAAAATAGTAATTTCGGGCTGTAAGGAAGTAATGAGCTGCAAAGCCTCCATTCCGTTGTTCGCTTTATGTGTAGTAATTTCGGGCAATTCTTTTTCAATCACAGAAATAACACCTTCTAATAAGATGGGATGATCATCTGCAACTACTATATTAATTTTATTGCTCATTAACGATAGGAAGTTATGGTGATGAGAGTTCCTTTATTTTTTTCGGTTTCAAAGTTAATTTTTCCTTTTAAGAATAAGGCGCGTTCTTGTAAGGATTTTAATCCGAAACTTTTTTTGTTTTGGTTTGTTTCAAAATTAAACCCTTTTCCGTTATCTTGAATGGTAATGGTTATTTTGTTTACTTCTTTTATTATTGTGATTTTTGCGGCAGTTGCTCCCGAGTGTTTTATAATATTATTAAAACATTCTTGAAC
>JALWYP010000347.1 GCA_026992695.1 Flavobacteriaceae bacterium | reverse complement strand
GCATTAATTATATCTGTGTCATAACCTTTCTCTTTCATATATGCAATAAATCTACCGTTTATAAACTCTATAACTTCAGGTATAATTTTCTCATCAAAAACTAAATCCCAGTCTTTTATAAGATTTGCAAATTTTAAGATTTTAGATTTTTTATTTTCCCTGTTTAACTCTTTAAGGAATTCTTTTAAATCTAAATCTAACCAAGAGGGAATAACAATTTTTAATTTTCCCTTGTTTATTCTGTAGCGGTCTGTAAAATAAAAACTGGTGAAATATTTTACATCTTCATATTTTTTTTCAGAAGAAACGGTGAACTTATATCCTTGAACAGGAAATTTTAAACTCACGTGTTTTACACGGTAATCTGTATGAAAAAGTCCTTCACTTTTTAAATAGTCATCCCTTTCTATAATAGAATATTTTTTACCTCTTGTATCAAAAACTTTAAAATTGCTAATGCTGGATTCTGAATCGTAAAAAACAGAAAACGGAGTAACATAGCTTTCACTAATGTTTAACAAGGTATTTTCTTCATTGTAAAGAACAACAACGTTTTCTGAGGATTTATTTATTTTAAAATTTACGGTTGTTACTTTATTTATTATAACAATATGTTCGTCTGGAAAAGAGTCTTTTAATTGTGTTGCAAGTAGTATATCATTTTTTTGTATTTTCGAAATATCTTGACCTATGCTGTTTATTGTACAAAGAAAAATAAAAAATACAATTTTAATTTTTACCATAAATTGAAATTTAAACAAATATACTAAATTTACTATTATTGACTCATTAAAAACCTCTCTTACTCTTGGAGGCAAGGCAGTTTTATCTTTAGACTATATCTAATGTATTACCTGCTCAAGTACATTTTTCTTCTCGAGTAAAGTTCATAAAATGCGTCGTCTTTTAGGCTGTCTATAAAAAGAATACTTTCCCCTGTACTTTTCATTTCGGGACCTAATTGTTTGTTTACATTCGGAAATTTATTAAAACTAAATACCGGTTGTTTTATGGCATACCCGTCTAATTGAGGTTTAAAATTAAAATCTGAAAGTTTATTGGCTCCAAGCATAATTTTAGCTGCATAATTTACATAGGGCTCGCCATAGGCTTTTGATATGAAAGGCACCGTTCTCGAAGCCCTTGGATTTGCTTCAATTATGTAAACCGTGTCGTCTTTTATTGCAAACTGTATGTTTATAAGTCCTACCGTATTTAAAGCCAAAGCGATTTTCTTGGTATGGTCTTTAATTTGTTGCATCACAAATTCGCCCAGATTAAAGGGAGGTAATGTTGCATTAGAATCTCCCGAGTGTACTCCACAAGGTTCTATGTGCTCCATAATACCAATAATATAAACATTTTCTCCATCGCAAATGGCATCGGCTTCAGCCTCTATTGCGCCATCTAAATAATGGTCTAACAACAATTTATTATCTGGCATTTTACGTAAAATATCAACAACGTGCTCCTCTAATTCTTGTTTATTTATTACTATTTTCATTCCTTGTCCGCCCAGTACATACGAAGGTCTAACCAGTAGCGGAAAACCTAATTTATCGGCTAGAGATAAGGCTTGTTCGGCAGTTTCAGCAACACCAAATTTAGGATAAGGAATGTTGTTTTCTTTTAAAATAGTTGAAAAACTACCTCTGTCTTCGGCTAAATCTAAGGACTGAAAACTAGTACCCATTATCTTAATACCATAACGATCTAATTTTTCGGCTAATTTCAATGCAGTTTGTCCTCCGAGTTGCACAATAACACCTTCGGGTTTTTCATGACGAATAATATCGTAGATATGTTCCCAAAAAACGGGTTCAAAATAGAGCTTATCTGAAATGTCAAAATCGGTAGAGACGGTTTCGGGATTACAATTTATCATAATGGTTTCATAACCACATTCTTTAGCTGCTAAAACGCCATGAACACAGCAATAATCAAACTCAATTCCTTGCCCGATACGGTTAGGTCCCGAGCCTAAAACCACAACTTTTTTTCGGTTGGTTACTTTACTATCGGTAACGGTTAAGGTTTCACCATTTTTAGTGGTCATATCATTTTCAAAAGTCGAATAATAATACGGTGTTTGGGCTTTAAATTCAGCGGCACAGGTATCTACCAATTTGTAAACCCTTTTTATTTTTAATTCTTCCCGCTTTTTATAAACCTCACTTTCTAAACAACCTAACATATGAGCGATTTGTCGATCGCCATATCCTTTTTGTTTGGCTTCCAGTAATAAATCTCTTTCGAGAGTCTCGATACTGAATTTTGAAATTTCTTTTTCTAATAGATATAATTCCTCGTATTGTTTTAAAAACCACATATCTATCTTTGTAATTTCATAAATTCGGCTTAGCGGAATTCCTATTTGTATTGCATCGTAAATTACAAACACTCTGTCCCAACTGGGATTTTTCAATTTTTCAATTATTTGTTCGTAATTTTTATATCCTTTACCATCGGCACCTATTCCGTTTCGTTTTATTTCTAATGATTGCGTTGCCTTATGCAAAGCTTCTTGAAACGAACGACCAATACCCATTACTTCACCTACCGATTTCATTTGTAGTCCGAGTGTGCGTTCCGAGCCTTCAAATTTATCAAAATTCCAACGTGGTATTTTAACAATTACATAGTCTAACGTAGGTTCAAATAAAGCCGAAGTAGATTTTGTAATTTGGTTTTGTAATTCATTTAAATTATAACCAATAGCTAATTTTGCAGCAATTTTAGCAATGGGATAACCGGTAGCTTTAGATGCTAAAGCAGAAGATCGCGATACCCTCGGATTAATTTCAATGGCAATAATATCTTCTTTTTCATCTGGGCTAACGGCAAATTGCACGTTGCAACCACCTGCAAAATCGCCAATACTTCGCATCATTTTAATGGCTAAATCGCGCATACGTTGATAACACGTATCGCTAAGTGTCATTGCCGGTGCTACAGTAATAGAGTCACCGGTATGTATGCCCATTGGATCCATATTTTCGATAGTACAAATAATAACGACATTGTCATTGTCATCTCTAAGTAATTCTAATTCATATTCTTTCCAACCCAATAATGCCTTATCAATTAATACTTCGTGAATGGGTGATGCTTCTAAACCTCGTGTGAGTAATTTATCGAAATCTTTTTCGGTATGTACAAATGATGCGCCACTTCCTCCCAATGTAAAGGAAGGACGAATTACTAACGGAAAACCAAATTCTTGTGCAATTTCTTTTCCTTTTAAAAACGAATTGGCAATCTTTGCCGGAGCAACCGGCACACCTATACGTTTCATTAAATTTTTAAACTGGTCTCTATCTTCGGTTATATTAATAGCAGCTATATCTACGCCAATTATTTCTACATTAAAGTCTTGCCAGATTCCTTTTTCATCAGCTTCAATGCATAAATTAAGAGCTGTTTGCCCTCCCATAGTAGGAAGTACAGCATCAATTTGTGGATGTTCGTTAAGAATTTTTACAATAGATTTTGTTGTAAGCGGTAAAAGGTAAACATGGTCAGCCATTGTGGGATCGGTCATAATGGTTGCCGGATTCGAGTTTATGAGTATGGTTTCTATTCCATCTTCACGCAATGAACGAAGCGCTTGTGTACCTGAATAATCAAACTCACAGGCTTGTCCTATTACAATAGGTCCTGAACCTATAATTAGTACAGATGTAACGTTAGGGTTTTTTGGCATATTGAAAACGTTTTCGGTGGATAAAAATACAATGGTTTAGGTATAAAAAAAAGGTGCTGTTTATAAAACAACACCTTTTTATATATAAGTTATTAACATTATTTCTTGTGACGCGACTCGGATGAGACAGTTAATTTCTTTCTCCCTTTAGCTCTTCTGGAAGCCAATACTTTTCTTCCGCTTACAGAAGCCATACGCTCTCTAAAACCGTGTTTGTTTCTTCTCTTTCTTTTTGATGGCTGAAATGTTCTTTTCATTACTAATTTATTAAAAAATAATCGCTTCTAGTTATCTTTACCTTCGCTGGTAAAAGTCGGGTGCAAATATACAATCATTTTTTACTTTGCCAAACGTATTTATTAAAATATTTCTATTTGTTTTTTATACCTTTGTAGGCTCAAAAAAAAATCGTCTATGTTTAATAAAAATATAAAATTAGTACTCGCTTTAATAATTATTGGACTTGCTGTCTGGCAATTTACCGAAGGCAATATAGGTAACGGAATAATGTACATACTCCTAGCTTCGGTGTTTGTGTTTCTTTATTTTAAAAATGAACTAATTCTTTTAGCCTTCCTTCAATTGCGAAAACAAAACTTTGATGGCGCAAAAAAATGGCTAGACAAAATTAAAAATCCGGAAGCTGCACTTGTAAAAAAACAACAAGGTTACCTTAATTATCTTAACGGACTTATGGTTTCGCAAACAAATATTAATGAAGCTGAAAAATATTTTAAGAAAGCTATTTCGCTTGGATTATCGATGGATGCCGATTTGGCAATGGCAAAATTAAATCTTGCCGGAATTGCTATGACCAAGAATCGTAAACGCGAAGCGCAAGCACTGCTTACCGAAGCTAAAAAATTAGACAAGCACAATATGCTGGATGAACAAATTAAAATGATGCAGCAACAAATGAAAAAAGTGGGCGTTCCCAAACAACAATTTGGCAGAGGCGGTCGTTCCGGTCGTGGCGGAAGAAGATTTTAAAATTACCGCTTCAACTAACAGGCTATTATAAAGAATTTTTAAATAAATCTTTAGGTTAGCAATGTATTAATTTTTCAAAATAAAACCTGTGAACATTGACGTTCTAGACTCAAAAAAAAACATCTTAATTCAGGGAGCAAAACTGCACAATTTAAAAAATATTTCGGTTGCTATTCCTAGAAATAAACTTGTGGTTATTACCGGTTTATCGGGTAGTGGTAAGTCAAGTTTAGCTTTTGACACATTATATGCAGAAGGGCAACGCAGGTACGTAGAAAGTTTATCATCCTACGCCAGACAATTTCTTGGCAGACTAAACAAACCAAAAGTAGATGCTATTAAAGGA
>JALWYP010000346.1 GCA_026992695.1 Flavobacteriaceae bacterium | reverse complement strand
TTCTACAACAGGTTGAGTTTCTTCACTGGATTGTTGCGGAACAGCTGTATCACCTTGAGTTTCAATAATGGCAAGGGTTTGCCCTACTTGTACTACATCGTCAACATCAAAGCGTTTTTCAACTAAAACGCCTTCTACTTCACTGGGTACTTCACTATCTACTTTATCGGTTGCAATTTCAAGAACCGCTTCATCAAGCTCAATGGTATCTCCTACTTCTTTTAGCCAATTGGTTATGGTAGCTTCGGCTACACTTTCTCCCATTTTAGGAAGTTTTAATTCAAATTTTGCCATAACGTGTTACAAACAAGTTTTTCAATTTAAGTTGCAAAATTAGGGATTTTTTAATTGCCAATGGTTTTTGATTTAAAATAAATTTTGAAGATTTTAAAAGTTCTTTAATCAAAAAAATTGTACCACTCCTTTTTGATCACTATAATCGCTACCTAAAAGAAAATTGGATTTTGGTGGAATAATCCGAAACGAGTTATAATGAGCATTGTTTTCCGTCATTATTTTAAAAATTTGATGGTACGATAAATAATTAGCATCTAATATAATACAAGTGTTTTTATACTCTAATTTATTGGTTTCTGTTAGTAATTGAAGCGGTTTTTTATACAAATGAGAAAGTTTAGAAACCAAAGACGAATCGTTGCTAACAAGCAAAACTTGGTTCCATTCTTCAACCGGTTGACTTTTTTTAGAAAATTGGATTTTTGCTTTCTTTTTTGCCAGAAAAACACCTAACGATACAGCTTGTTTAAGTAAAAATCCTTGCTGAAAATGTTTTTTATAAAATATTTTCATCGCTCCATAAAAACGGTCTAGGTACTTTTCATCTTTTTGCGTGCTTTCACCTTTATAATGAAGCACTTTTACGCTTCCCATATAATAATTTTTATAACCTGCTTGTGTAATTTTATACGAAAGATCGATGTCTTCGCCATACATAAAATAATCTTCATCAAAACCGCCTACTTCTGTGTAAACATTCCGTTTTAATAACATAAATGCCCCAACTAAGACCGGTACTTCTCCTGTTTCGGTGGAAGCCAGTTGGTTTGCATAATAACTTGTACCATTGCCTACTATTTTTTGTAACGAAATTTTAGGAGTTGGGATGTTGCGCTTGCTTTCGGGTAAAAATTTTCCGGTGCCATCAAACAAATGTACACCTACAGCTCCAAGTTTGGGACTGGCTTCAGCAAAAGCAAGCGTGTTTATAAAAGTATCTTCCGCTACTGCTGTGTCGGGATTTAGAATGCAAACATATTCTCCTTTTGCAACTGCAACGGCTTGGTTATTAGCGATACTAAAACCAACATTTTTTTTATTTTCAATAAGTTGTACCTCAGGAAACAATTCTTTTACCATTTGGCAACTTTCATCTTCCGAATGGTTATCGATCACTATTATTTCGGCATCTAAATTGGCAATGGCACGACTAACACTATACAAACATTGTTGCAAGAAATACGCTACATTATAGTTTAGAATGACAACCGAAAGTTTCAAATGTTATTGGCTTTTTAAGGATGACTCAAACGGAACTCGATTTACAATACTGCGCCCCAGTGTTATTTCGTCTGCATATTCCAACTCGTCACCAACAGCGATTCCTCTGGCAATGGTGCTGGTAATAATAGGTAGGTTTTCAATTTGCTTAAAGATGTAGAAGTTGGTGGTATCGCCTTCCATTGTGGAGCTTAAGGCAAAAATTAATTCGGTAACAACACCCGATTTTACTTTCTCTAATAAGGGTTTTATTGTTAATTCTCCCGGACCTATTCCATCCATAGGCGAAATCTTTCCGCCAAGCACATGGTAATGCCCTAAAAATTGTCCGGTTGCTTCAATTGCCATTACATCTCTTATGTCTTCAACTACGCAAATAATGGTATTGTTTCTGGAAGGATTGGCACAAATTTCGCAAACTTCTGTATCGGAAATATTATGACAATTTTTACAAAAATTAATTTGCTCTCTCATTTGCAACAAGCTGTTGGCTAATTTTTGCGTATGCGAAACGGGTTGTTTCAATAAGTGTAGCACTAATCGCAATGCAGTACGTTTTCCTATGCCGGGAAATTGCGCCATCCGGTTTACTGCTTGTTCCAAAAGTTTTGAAGAAAATTCCATAGTTTTATGCTCGTTGCAAGGTATTTTAATTTTTAGAAAAAACAAATTGTTTTAGCACTTCAATCACATAGTCCACTTCTTCTTTTGTATTAAATACAGAAAATGAAAAACGTAACGAACTGTATGCTTTTTCTTCTGAAGATTGAATTGCTTCAAGCACATGCGAGCCTTTGTTACTACCACTTTGGCAAGCACTCCCTTTAGAGCAGGCAATTCCCTTTAAATCCAGTTCAAACGGAAGCATCGCTGCTTTTTCTTTCAAAACCGGAAGCAATACATTTACGATAGTGTAGCTGCTTTTATCAAGATTGTTACTAAAACCATTAAATTTTACTTCCGGAATGGCTTTTTGAAGCTCATTGATAAAGTACGATTTAAGTTCTTGAATGTATTTTTTTTCGCTAGGTAAATTGGAAAGCGAAATAGATAGCGCCTCCGAAAGACCCACTATGGCATACACAGCTTCGGTGCCGGCACGAAGTCCTTTTTCTTGTTCGCCACCATGAATTATAGAATGCAACACGTGCGGTTTTTTAATTACGGCAAACCCCACCCCTTTTGGTCCATGAAATTTATGTGCCGAGACGGCTGCAAAATCGATATTTATATCTGAAAAATTTATATCGTAATGCCCGACAGACTGTACTGTATCGCTATGAAACAATACATTATGTTGTTTGCACAGATTGCCCACTTTTTTTAACGGAAGCAAATTGCCTATTTCGTTATTTACGTGCATAAGACTTACCAACGTTTTATTTTTTTGCTGTCTTAATAGCGTTTCGAGATGAACCAAATCAATCTCGCCTTTTTCCAGATGATTAACAAAAAGCACCGTTATACCGTAGTGTTTTTGTAAATACGCTACTGTATGCAAAACGGCATGATGTTCGATAGCACTGGTAATAATGGTTTTAACTCCCAAATCGCGTACTGCCGAAGTAAGTATTAAATTATCGGCTTCGGTACCACCGGAAGTAAAAAAAATTTCGGAAGAAGTTACGCCCAATAATTTGGCTATTGTCTTGCGAGATAATTCTACTTTAGATTTTGCTTCTCTACCAAAACTATGAGTAGATGAAGGATTCCCGAAACTATTTTTCAATGTTTTTTGCATTGCAATAACTACTTCGTCCCGAAGTGGTGTTGTTGCAGCATTATCAAAATAAACCGATTTCATAAAACAATTTATATTTTTCAAAAATACATTAATTTTTAGTTTCGTTACTAAGTTTTATGTTACTTTGTAAAGTAATTAATTAATAGTGAAATATGAACAAAATTGTAACTGTTTTAATTCTAATAATGTTGGTGCTTACTTCGTGCGATGATGGTGATTTTGTAGTAACTTCGTTTGATTTTAGTAATGAAAGCCTTCAGAGTTGTGAGACCGGACAAGGTTATGTTTTTTATAAAATTAATTCCAATTCATTTGAAAGTATTTCGGTAAGTATAGACGTACAAGCTACTATTTTTGAACAGACAAATACCACAGAATATGCGCTAAACGAAAATTCGAACGTGGTACATTATCGAAAATACGATGGTGAGTTACCGGTAAATTATTTTTGTGCTACTGTTCCTCCTACGACACCCAATGTTACTACAGAATTTATTGGCAATCAAGGTGTCGCACAATTTACTGTTACAGCAACACGAGATGATCAAGACGGGATTGAAGAAAGTGCCGATAACCAAGTAGATACCGATGAAGACGGATTACCCGATTATTACGATTTTGATGACGATGGCGATAACGTACCAACCCAAATTGAGTTGGGAGCCGATTATCTTGCCGGAAACACAACCGAACCTTTAGATAGCGATCAAGACGGAATTCCGGATTATTTAGACGCAGACGATGATAATGATGGTATTCTTACACGCTACGAAGATGCGAACGGAGATTTAGACCCAACAAATGATATTACTAATGGTGAAACAAATTATCTTAACCCGGAAGTTACAAATACAAACGCTATCGATTTATATAGGGAGCATGCCTATTTACTTTTAAGTGACATACAATTGCAAATCAATAATTTAATTTTAGTAAACGGTGAAGACGAAATTATTAAAGAAACTTTTGTAATGGGTACTATCGAAGATTTTATTAATAGAGAAGAACGTATCACACCCGAATTTTAAACCAAAATTTTTTATTTCATCTTATTTTATTCAAATTTAATAGCTTTTACAGGTGATATTTTTGAAATAATAAAACTAGGGAGCAAAAGCATAACCAAACACAGAACCAATGTACCCAAGTTTAAAAAAAGAATATATCCAACATCTATATAAACAGGTGCTTTTGTAACATAATAGGTTTGTGCATTTAACTTAATGGGATGAAAATATTTTTGAATAAGCAACAAGCCTATGCCTATTATGTTTCCCCAAAATAATCCTATTACAATCAAATACGTCGCATTATACAAAAATATTCGTCTAATTCTCCGGTTGGCACTACCGAGTGCTTTAAGTATTCCTATCATTTTGGTACGTTCTAAAATTAATACAAGCAAAGCCGTAATCATATTAATACCGGCAACCAAAATCATTATTCCTACAATAAGGGCAATGTTAAAATCAAACATTTCAATCCATTCAAAAATTGAATAATATTTATCTTTTATTGTAATTACATCCAAAAAACTTCCGGTTTCTTCGTAAATGGCATTTCCAACTTCTTGAATGGTATCAAAATCATCTACAAAAACTTCAAAAGCGCCAACTTCATCTTTTTTCCATTTGTTTAATCGTTGAATGTGCCTAATGTCTGAAAATAAAAATTGCTTATCAAATTGTTCAAATCCGCTGTCATAAATCCCTACAATAGTAAATCCTCTGCTTTTAGGTTCTTTTTTACTGCTTTTATTTAAAAAAAAAGTAACCGCTTTATCA
>JALWYP010000345.1 GCA_026992695.1 Flavobacteriaceae bacterium | reverse complement strand
GCGAATAGTTTACATCCTTAAAAGAGATGCAATACCTAATATTGTGTTAAACACACTTTATAAATATACAGCACTTCAATCCAGTTTTAGTGTAAATAATATTTGTTTGGTAAACGGACGCCCTCGATTATTAAATTTAAAAGAACTGATACACTATTTTGTAGAACACAGACACGAAGTAGTAACACGCCGTACCCAATATTTACTTAATAAAGCCGAAGAACGTGCACATATTCTGGAAGGTTTAATTATCGCTTCAGATAATATCGATGAGGTAATTAAATTAATTCGAGCATCGGCAAATGCAGACGAAGCACGAGCAAAATTAATCAATGCTTTTGAACTTTCAGAAATTCAAGCAAAAGCAATTGTAGAAATGCGTCTGCGACAGCTTACCGGACTTGAACAGGACAAATTACGTGCCGAGTACGATGAGTTAATGAAAACCATTGAGGACTATAAAGATATTTTGGCAAAAAAAGAGCGAAGAATGAATATCATTACCGATGAATTGTTAGAAATACAGTCTAAATATGGTGATGAAAGACGTTCGCAAATCGAATATGCCGGAGGCGATGTAAGTATTACCGACTTAATCCCCGATGAAAAAGTGGTAATTACCATTTCGCATGCCGGATACATTAAACGAACACCACTAGTTGAATACAAAAAACAAAATAGAGGAGGCGTAGGGTCTAAAGCTTCTTCAACTCGAAATGAAGATTTCTTAGAACACCTTTTTGTAGGAACCAATCACCAGTATATGTTGTTCTTTACCCAAAAAGGAAAATGCTTTTGGATGCGCGTATTTGAAATTCCGGAAGGAAGCAGAACGTCAAAAGGTAGAGCCATTCAAAACCTTATTAATATCGAACAAGACGATAAAGTTAAAGCATTTATCTGTACCCAAGATTTAAAAGATGAAGAATACATCAATAGTCATTATGTAATTATGGCAACAAAGAAAGGGCAAGTTAAAAAAACAGCTCTTGAGCAATACTCACGACCACGATCTAACGGAATTAACGCTATAACCATTAAGGAGGGAGACGAATTGCTGGAAGCAAAACTTACAACCGGAGACAGCCAGGTTATGTTAGCTGTTAAATCGGGTAAAGCCATTCGGTTTGAAGAATCTAAAACCCGACCTATGGGAAGAAATGCTTCAGGCGTGAGAGGAATTAGATTAAGCGACGCCAACGATGAAGTAATTGGAATGGTAGCCGTAAACGATTTTGAAAGTAATATTTTAGTTGTTTCTGAAAAAGGCTACGGAAAACGATCAAGCATTGAAGATTATCGAATTACAAATAGAGGCGGTAAAGGTGTAAAAACCATTAACGTAACAGATAAAACAGGTAAGTTGGTTGCTATTAAAAATGTAACAGATAAAGACGATTTAATGATTATAAATAAATCCGGAATTGCCATTCGTATAGCAGTACAAGATTTACGTGTAATGGGACGAGCCACCCAAGGAGTACGCCTTATTAAAGTGCGTGAAGACGATGCTATTGCAGCAGTAGCAAAAGTAATTCACGACGAAGATGAAGTTGTAGAAGATGAAAACGGCACAACAATTGATAATTCATCTGAAGAACAGAACAATTCACAAACCGAAGAAAATAACGATTAAAACCCTCAACACAATGAAAAAACAAATTTTAGTAGCAGGTTTAATTTTACTATCAGCTGTTACTTTTGGACAAAAAAAAGAAATAAAAAAAGCTCAAAAAGCTATTAAAGCAGGAAATTATACCGAAGCAATTAATTTATTAGGGCAAGCAGAAGGTATGCTAGCCGATGCTAAGAAAGACGTGAAATGATCATTCTAACTAGCAAAAGCAAGTGCCTATTCAGCAAATGGTGAAGAACGAGATTTTGAAAAATTAAAAAAAGCAGCAGATGCAATTTTAAAAGCCGAAGGTCTAAAACCCACCGGAGCTGAAAAATTGGAATTATTTAACGAAGCTCAATTAGTAAGAGCAGCACTTGTAAACAGTGCTATCGAAGATCAAAAAACAAAAAATTATAATGTAGCCTCAGAAAAACTCTTTTTGAGTTATAACGTTAGCAAACAAGATACATCCGATTTATATTTTGCAGCTAGTAATGCGGTAAATGCCAAAGACTACGACACAGCAATTGAATATTACCAAAATTTGATGGATCTAGGGTATACAGGTATTGACATTTCAAACCCTGAGAGCACCAGTAGAAAAGGTGAGGTTATGCGAAATATGATACTTATTTATTTGGCTAAAGGAGAGGATGATAAAGCTAAAATGTTAATAGCAGACGCTAGAAAAGAAAGCCCTGATGATGTTTCTATAATTAATGCAGAAGCAGACTTAGCCTACAAAACCGGAGATTTGAAAAAATACAATAGTTTAATGGAGGAAGTAGTTGCTAAAGACCCAACCAATCCCCAAGTTTATTTTAACTTAGGTGTGTCTAGTAAAAAAATCGGTGATTTAGCTAAGGCAGAAGAGTATTACAAAAAAGCTATTGAGTTACAACCCGATTATCCATCTGCAAATATTAACATGGCATTTTTAATTCTTGAACCTGAGGCAAAAATTATCGATCAGATGAATGCTTTAGGAACCTCAAGTGCCGATTTTAAAAAATATGACGAATTAGAAGCTCAGAAAAATGAATTGTACAAAAAAGCGATACCCTATTTAGAAGCATCATTAATTAAAAAACCAGATAATATAGATATACTTAGAACCTTGATGAATATTTACAGCCAGATAGGTGAAGATGATAAATATAAAGATATGAAAAGTAGAGTAGATGCGCTAACCGGAAATTAGTAAATAAACCATTTGTTACTTTACTAAAAGTGTTACTAAAAACCACCTTGTTTATCAGGTGGTTTTTTTCTTTTTATAATACGCTTTGATGACAGATTTTCTACCTATGGTTTTGGTTATGATGTCTTTATCCAGATTCCACCCTCTGGCAGGCGAATATTCTCTACCGTACCATATTATTTGAATATGTAATTTATTCCACAGATCTTTAGGAAATAATCGCTTGGCATCTTTTTCGGTTTGTTTTACATTCTTTCCGTTAGACAAACCCCATCTATACATAAGTCTGTGAATATGCGTATCTACCGGAAAAGCAGGAATGTTAAAAGCTTGAGACATAACCACGCTCGCAGTTTTATGACCTACGGCAGGTAATGCCTCTAAGTCTTCAAAACTGGCAGGGACATTTCCATTATATTTTTCAATTAATATTTTAGAAAGTCCGTGAATGCCTTTTGATTTCATTGGAGATAGCCCCACCGGTTTAATAATCTCCCGAATTTCTTCAATAGATAGTTTGACCATATCATAAGGATTGTCTGCTATTTCAAATAAAACAGGAGTGATTTTATTTACACCTACATCGGTGCTTTGTGCCGAAAGTAAAACAGCAATAAGTAATGTATAAGGATCTTTGTGTTCTAACGGAATTTTTACTTGTGGATATAATTCTTCTAATGTGTTTATTACAAAATTTACTTTTTCTTGTTTTGTCATTTTATATGTACCTTTACGCAAAAATAAACAATATTTGCTATGAAAACACTTCAAGTAGGGGATAAAGCACCTAATTTTAATGCAATAGATCAAGATGGAAATACAATTACATTTTCGGATTTTAAAGGAAAAAAATTAATTGTTTTCTTTTATCCAAAAGCCAGTACTCCGGGTTGTACTATGGAAGTCTGTAATCTTAGGGATAATTATACCTTACTACAAGAAAAAGGGTATGCTTTATTAGGTGTTAGTGCAGATAGTCCTAAAAGACAGAAAAATTTTAAAGAAAAATATCATTTACCCTTTCCGTTATTGGCAGATGAGAACAAAGAAGTTATCAACGCATTTGGAGTGTGGGGACCAAAAAAATTTATGGGTCGCACTTACGACGGTATTCACCGAACAACTTTTGTTATAAATGAAAACGGAATAATAGAACGTGTAATTAGTAAGGTAAAAACTAAAGATCACGCTGCACAAATACTAGCAGAGGATTAATTTTCTATTTTCTCTTTTTCTTCTTTATAACCAAAAAGGTGTTGTTTTTTAATTATTTCGGCAACTCCTTCCGGTAATAAATTTTCCCATCCTTTTTCACCGTGTTCTATCATTTTTAGCACTTTTCTAGAGAAAATATTTAAGTGCTCATGATTAAAATCTTTAATATCAACCACTTTTCCGTTATACTTAAAGAATTTGTATAACTCTTTCATTCTTGGGTGAACTTTTAAGTTTTCACTTGTAATAAATTCTCCGGTTTTAGGATCTTTCATTGGGTAGAGATAAACTTTTAAATCTTTAAAAAATAATTTTCCGAAGGCTTCAAGAATACCGCCACTTAAATGCCTGTAGTAACGTTCGTCAAAAATTTCGATTAAATTATTTACACCCATTGCCAAGCCCATTCGTTTTTTGGTGTATTCAGAAAAATAATCTACCAATTTATAATATTCTTGAAAATTAGAAATCATTACCGTATGACCTAATGAGCATAACAGTCGAGCTCTATCCATAAAATCTTTTTCATCAATATCGCCTTGTGCTTTTAGGTTAGATAGTGTAATTTCAAAAATAACTTCGGTTCTCTCTTTATCAACTCGTTTTTCGTTAATAAACATTTCGTATGATTTTTCAAACATATCAATGTTTACTTTAGTTACGGGTCTAAAGCTGCCACGAAGAGCTAAAATGTTTTTTTTATAAAGTTTAGCTGCCGGCAAGAGATTTTTTCCATTAGGATCAAACATTACAGCTTGGGTCATCCCGTTTTTAATAAGCTGTAAACTCATAAGTCTGTTATCTACATTTTTAAAGAGAGGTCCTGAAAAATTAATAGTATCAATCTCTATTTTATCGGGATCAATATGATCGTAAAGGTAGCGTAAGAGCTTTCTTGGTTCGTCATATTTATAATAAGCCCCATAAATAAGATTTACCCCTAATATACCTAGTGTGTTTTGTTGTAAAACAGCTTCATTTTCTTTAAACCTAATATGTAAAATAATTTCATTATAATCTTCATTTGGGTCAACTTGATATTTTATTCCTACCCAACCATGAC
>JALWYP010000344.1 GCA_026992695.1 Flavobacteriaceae bacterium | reverse complement strand
ATCGTAGACTTTTAAAAGATTTTTTATTACTTGCAACCAGTTAATAATTGGTTCATAAGCAAAAAACAAAACCACTTTTTGATTTTATTGCTTTAAACCTTGGCTCCGGTTTTCCGGAGCCTTTTTATATACCGGTAAAATTAGAAGGTGTTAGTTGGTACATTTCTGCTTTGATATTATCAGAAATATCTAGCGTACTAATAAATTGTTTTATGCTGTTTTCTGTAATCTTTGTATTGGTTCTGGTTAAGTTTTTTAATGCTTCATATGCATTAGGATACCCTTCTCTCCTTAAAATAGTTTGAATTGCTTCGGCTATAACTGCCCAATTGTTTTCTAAATCTTCGGCAATTTTTTCTTTATTAAGCAAGAGTTTATCCAGACCTTTTAAAGTAGATTGAAAGGCAATTAACGTGTGTCCCATAGGCACTCCAATGTTTCGCAATACTGTACTGTCGGTTAAGTCTCGTTGCAACCGACTAATGGGTAATTTAGCAGAAAGGTGTTCAAAAAGAGCATTTGCAATACCTAGATTTCCTTCACTGTTTTCAAAATCTATCGGGTTTACTTTATGCGGCATTGCACTAGATCCTATTTCTCCTTTTTTAATTTTTTGTTTAAAATACTCCATAGAAACATAGGTCCAGATATCTCTGTCTAAGTCTAAAATAATAGTATTAATTCGTTTTAAACAATCAAAAAGAGCAGCCATATGGTCATAATGTTCGATTTGAGTAGTAGGAAACGAATGGTGTAAACCCAATTTTTCTTGTACAAATTCTTGTCCAAATTTTCGCCAATCAATTTCCGGATAAGCTACTTTATGTGCATTAAAATTGCCGGTGGCACCACCAAATTTAGCAGCACTTTTAATATTGTTTAATAAATCAAATTGCTCTTCTAGTCGAACCACAAACACATTTATTTCTTTTCCGAGTCGAGTAGGAGAAGCGGGTTGTCCGTGTGTACGAGCCAACATAGGTATAGCTTGCCATTCGGTTGCTAGTGTTGATAAAGAATCTTTTAATTGAAAGAAAACAGGTACATACACATCGTTCATTGCATCTTTTAACGAAAGCGGAACAGCGGTGTTGTTAATGTCTTGCGAGGTAAGACCAAAGTGAACAAATTCTTTGTGTTTTTCTAAACCTAGGTTGTCAAATTTCTTTTTTATAAAATATTCAACCGCTTTTACATCATGGTTGGTAGTTTTTTCAATTTCTTTGATAGATAGGGCATCTTGAATTGTAAAATCTAAATAGATATTTTGTAATTCAGAAATACGAGACTTGTCAAAATCTTTAAGTTGTGGTAAACCCAACTCTACCAATGCTATAAAATATTCAATTTCAACTCGAACTCTATATTTAATAAGTGCTTCCTCCGAAAAGTATTTTTGTAGTGGTTTTGTTTTTGTTGCGTATCTTCCGTCAATAGGCGAAATACTTTGCAGTTGATGTGTGCTCATAGTTGCGTATTTATGAAACAAAGATACAGTATTAACTTTTTTTAGATACTAAAAAATAGACAAGAATTAAATTTGCTACAAGATATATTTCTAAGTATAAATTTTTCAAGTATTTCTTTTCTATTTTAAAATTAAAATTTATATTGGCAACAACTAACAAATATGAAATGGCAGACAAAATAAAATACGAAATGGAATTTCCCATTCATGTTTCCCCCTCATTATTATACCAGTATATTTCTACACCTTCCGGAATGCAAGAGTGGTATGCAGATAATGTTAACTCTAGAGGTGAATTTTTTACCTTTATTTGGGATGGAAGTGAAGAAGAAGCTAAATTAGTTGGAAAGAAAAAAGGTGAAAGAATACGTTTTCAGTGGATGGAAGATGAAGATACCGATTACTATTTTGAACTTAGAATACAAGTAGATGAAATTACCAAAGATGTTTCACTAATGGTAACCGATTTTGCCGATGACGATGAAGATGAAGAAGGCAAAATGCTTTGGGAAAATATGATTTCGGAACTTAAACACATTTTAGGTTCAACTTAAAATCGTCTTTACAGCTGAATAATCTAGATAAATTTATTGATATTTAATTTAAAGAGCTTTTTTTAGAATACTCGGTATATTATATTAAATACTAATTTATATTTGCACCGTCTTTACTAAAAAAGGCGGTTTTTTTATGGTTAATTTTAACACAAAACTAGTAGCTAATAACGAAGCAGTAATATCGCTTTTTAATAGAGGATTGCAATATGGAGATGCCGTTTTTGAAACGCTAAAAGTAGTTGATGATAAGATACTCTTTTGGGAAGATCATTATTTTAGATTAATGGCTTCTATGCGTATTTTACGAATGGATATTCCTATGAATTTCACTTTTGAATTTTTACAGAATGAAATTTTAAAAACCACAAAAGCAAATACAAACAACGACTCAAATACGTTTAGAGTAAAACTAATAATATGGCGAAAAACAGGCGGAAAATATACTCCTAAAACTCAAGAAATTTCTTTTGCTGTTTCTGTAGAGCCTTTGCTATCATCATTTTATACCATTAAAGAAAATGCATATACTGTAGCATTGTATAAAGATCATTACGTATCTCCCGACTTGCTTTCTACAATTAAATCAACTAATCGAATTATTAATGTTTTGGGAGGTATTTTTGCACAAGAGAATGATTTTGATAATTGTTTATTGCTTAATACTAATAAAAATGTAATTGAAGCGCTTAACGGAAATATTTTTTTGGTGTTGGGAGACAAAATTAAAACACCTCCCTTAGCTGACGGTTGTATAAAGGGAATTATTAGAAAACAAATTATTAAAATACTTAATTCTACAGATCAATTTGAGCTTGTTGAAGAATCTATCTCACCGTTTGAGCTTCAAAAAGCAGATGAATTATTTATAACAAACATAATTTCCGGTATTGTACCTGTAACTCAGTACAGAAAAAAAACATATAAAGTAAGTATATCAATAAACTTACTGGCAAAATTAAATGCATTAGCAAGAATGTCTTAGTTGAGTGTAGGATTTTCGGGAGCGTTAGACCAAAGGAGATAATCGCCGCCAAATTCAATCATTTTTTCTTTCCAAAAATCCGGATTATTTTTTAAGAATAATTCCTTTTTATAATTGTTTGGTACTACTACCCAAGAGTTGGAGTCTAACTCTTCTTCAAGTTGGTTTTTACTCCATCCGGAGTATCCCAAGAAAAAACGAATTTGTGTTTCGTCTATTTGTTGTTGCTGAAGTAAGTCGATAATCACATTAAAGTTGCCACCCCAATAGATACCATCAGATATTTCGACGCTTTCAGGAATTAAATTAGGTACGTTATGTATAAAATATAAATTATCCTGTTCTACAGGTCCCCCGTTAAAAATTGTAAAAGTAGTTTTTACTTCATCAACAAAATCGCTTAAAACATATTGCAAGGGTTTATTTAAAATAAATCCTACAGCACCCTCACTATTGTATTCGGTTAAAAGAACAACAGATCTATTAAACGAAACATCTCCAATAATAGAGGGTTCGGCTACTAATAAATGTCCTTTTTGTGGTTTAAGAGAGGTCATTAGACTAATGTAAATTTACCTAATTAATTTATATCTAAAACTAAGTATTATTTTTTAAATGAACAACTTTTAAATGAAATCCAAAAAAAAACTCTTCAAAACTGAAGAGTTTAATTTTTTAAAAAACTGTAAATTATTAGTTTACACTTTTACTTAGGTCAGAACCTGCTTTAAATTTCACTACATTTTTAGCAGCGATTTTAATGGTTTTTCCTGTTTGTGGGTTTCTTCCGTCTCTAGCTGCTCTTCTAGATACAGACCAAGAACCGAATCCTACTAGAGAAACTCTGTTACCTTTTTTAAGCGATCCTTCAACATTTCCTAAGAAAGATTCTAATGCTTTTTTTGCTGCTGCTTTTGTAATTCCGGCATCTGCTGCCATTCCGTCGATTAAATCTGATTTGTTCATAATTTGTGTTTAAAAATTAAATTGTTGGTTAAACTTCAATTAATTGTTTACAAATTTAATGGGATTATTGGTTCATGCAAGCAATGACGGGGGAAATCCCGCATTTTGTTAATAACTTGCAGGGTTGTTAACAAAAAAACACCGTTTTTCTCTATTTTTTGTCAATGAAGCACTCATAAGGGTTTACACCATTTTAGCACGCTTGCAAAAATGATAGCCGTTTAGCAAAGATAAAACATCCATTTTTCGTTTTCCGGCAAGTTTAAGTTCTTTACATACAATAAAACCATCTTGTGCCGCTATTTTTAGTTCTTTCTTTGTAGTAATAACTTGTCCATTATTATATTTATGGTCTTCGCAGGTGTATGTAACCGAATAAATTTTAGTTACTACTTCTTGATCTTTGTTAACTAATGTTGTCCAAGCAACAGGATAAGGTGAGAGTCCTCTAATAAAAGCATCAATTTGTTTTACCGGTAAGTCCCAGTTAATCTTTGTATTTTCTGAGGTGAGTTTGGGTGCCGGTTTTAAATCTAATTGTTGTGGTTGTGGTTGAACCAAAGCTTTATTTTCTTTAATAAGATCAACCGTTTTAAGTATTAAATTACTACCTAACACCATTAACTTATCGTGAAGTGAGCCGGCTGTTTCATTTTTAGATATTTTGATTTCTTCTTGAAGAATAATTGCTCCTGTATCTATTTTTTCATCTATAAAAAAAGTAGTTACACCTGTTTTTTCTTCTTGATTAATAATCGCCCAGTTTATTGGGGCAGCACCTCTATATTGCGGGAGTAACGAGGCATGAAGGTTAAATGTTCCGTAGTCTGGCATTTGCCAAACAGCTTTGGGTAACATTCTAAAAGCAACCACTATTTGTAAATTGGCATTTAAACTTTTAAGCTGTTTTAAAAAACTTTCGTCTTTTAGATTGGTGGGTTGCAAAACCGTTAATCCTTCAGATAAGGCAAACTCCTTTACAGTAGATTGTCTTACCTTTCTTCCTCTTCCTGCCGGTTTATCGGGACTTGTTATTACACCAACAATATTTTTCTTGTTTTCCAGTAGCTTTTTTAATGCTGCTACTGCAAAAGCCGGTGTTCCCATAAAAACAATACGTAAGTCTTTCATTAAT
>JALWYP010000343.1 GCA_026992695.1 Flavobacteriaceae bacterium | reverse complement strand
TGAACTTCCCTGATTAGTGTTGACCGTTTTTTATTAATTCTTCACTGTTAAAAATAGTAAAATTATTATTTACTAATTTATTTTTATCCCACATTTCTTTAAATTCTATTGGTGCTAATTTGCCAATATTATTGTGAGGTCTTTTAGTATTATAATGTGTTACGGCTTTTTTTAAACAACTTTTTAATTGATTATAATCTTTAGGTTTCCAATAATCTAAATACTCTTCTTTTATGGTTCTATTTATCCGTTCAGCGTATGCGTTGTCTTGTGCTGAAGCAGCCATACTTATTTGACTCTTATTAGTTTCTAACAATCTTATATACTCTTTAGATGTATATTGAGATCCTTTATCTGAATGATGAATTAAAGGTGCTTTATATCCTTTTAAAGCCATACTTAATGCTTTTACATTAGCGGTTGCTCTCATATGATCTGATACTTGGTAGCCAACTATAATTTTTGTAAAGACATCTATTATAAATACAGCATAATAAAATTTTCCATTTACATAGATATATGTTATGTCCGATTGCCATACTACCGATGGTTTATTAATAAACATTCCTTTTATTAAATTGGGATAATAATTACTGCCGGAATAAGTTGTTCTTTTATAGTTTTGTTTTTTATTTAATCTAAAACCTAACTCCATAAATAATGTAATAAACCTATCGCGTCCAATAAAATTTGGATTTAAAGTAGTATACATTTTTTCAACCCCACAACCTGGATGTTCCTTCCGTAGTTCCTCTGCTTCAAGCAATAAAACTTGTATTTTAGAATCATAAAGCTGCTGACGTTTATCGTACTGATATACTGCCTGTTTACTTATATTCAATACTTTATAAAGACTATTCATTGAAAACGTTACTTTTGTTTGGTTTTCTTTAAACCATTTGATTGTGAGGTGTTTGACTTTTTTTTAATCGCAATAGAAAATTCACTCTCGGCAATTTCAATCATCTTTTCTAAGAAATCAATCTTGATTTGTTTTTGACCAACTATTTGCTCTAACTCCTTAACTTTATTGGTTAGTTCTTTTAACTTTAAACTGCTACTTTGTTTCATCTCTACTACTCTTATACCTTTCTCGTTAAATGTAGAATACTTATAAATCCATCTATAAATACTACCATTGGTAACACCATATAGTCGTTCCAATTGTAAAACACTATAGGTTCCTTTTTCAAATAAAGATACAAGCTCTTTTTTAAAATCTTCTGAATAACGTAATTTTTTACGTAATTTCTTTAAATTTGTTCTCATATAAATTGACTTTTGTGGTCAACCTATATCAGGGACGTACACACCACCTCATACCTCAATCCCCAATCAGCTAATTTCTTTTAAAAAAGCATCAATAATGGGTTGCGCTTTTTCCATTTCTTCTTTACGCAAAAAGAGTGTTTCTTGCATTGGTAAAGGTGTCGCAAATCCTGCCCGAGTAGCACTTTGCGCATCGTCTCGCTCAATAGGGCTAATACCAACTTCGTTTAATCTGGCAATTAATGCTTGCGCTAAAATTTCACTTCCGGTAAAAATTTTAACAATTGTGCTGTTGTTGTCCATGAATTTTGCTTTTAATTATGTGTAGGTACTAAAGATACAAAAACTACACATTATAGAACTTGCTATTCCAAATAACGTCATTAAAATTTTTTCCTTTCGAGCCGCCATATAAAATTACCATTGCAGTTATCCAAATAAACATAAAGACAAAAATAGTAATGCGCTCTCTAATTCCCACCGTTGGTGAAAATAAATGAATAGGAATGAGTAGTGACAATAATCCGCTGGTTAGTAACAGTGTAATTAGTAAATTTATACTGTTTTTAAAAGGCAAAACAAGCAAACGTCTATACCATTTTAGGTCATTTCCCCATTTGTGTATTAGGTAGAAATAATCATTTCCCATAGATGCAAAGAGTAGAGGATCGTCTAAGTTTTCTAATTTTAACAATTTTGAAGGAGCAACAATTTTGAATTCCGTAAGTTTTGAACGGTGTGTTTTTTCCAGTTCGCGTATTTTTGAAATGGCTTCTTCAGGAAAATCTCCTTTAAAAAAATGTGCATCTAAGAAACGTAATCTGTAATTTATACAAAGTGTTTTAATATCTTCTATATGAAAAATTTTATCCGTATGTAACAAGTCAAACTTAAAGGTAGTTGCTGTTATTGTAGTGTTTTTGGGGTTTTTAAGCGTGTTACGTATAATCTCACGCTGCTTATTAGTTTCTGAAAGTATTTTTTTTACTTCTTCTACTATGTTTTTGTTTTGCTTGTTGCGAATCTGCAATAATTGATTTTCCAGTTTCATTTTTTTAAATTTTAACGATAAATTATTGCGGTTGGTAGTTGGCAAAAATTAACGTAAAACAGCACCAAATTCTTTCTCAAATTGAAGCTGAAGTTTTTTCATAACTTTATCTATCTGCTTATCGGTTAATGTTTTTTTATTGTCCTGTAGGGTAAAACTCAGTGCATACGATTTTTTTCCTTTCGGAAGATTTTTACCTGTATATACATCAAATAACGAAATGTTTTTTAATAGGTTTTTTTCGGTTTTAGATGCTAAATTTGCCAAGTCCTTAAAAGAAACAGTTTCGTCTAAAAGCAATGCAAAATCACGTTTTACACTAGGAAATTTAGCAATTGGAGTAACCTTTAAACTAGTGGTGGGGATGTTTTTTAAAATGGCATCCCAATTAAAATCGGCATAATGTATTTCGTCTTCAATATCAAAATGAGCGGTTATTTTTTTCGAAACAATTCCAATATCCACCAATTTATCATCGCCTAAAGAAAACGATATTCCTTCCGAAAAAAATGTATTTTCTGTAGGTTTTTCGGCAATATTTTTAATTCCTAACCTCGTGATAATTGCAGAGACAATTCCTTTAAGGTAAAAAAAAGTGCTTTTTTTGGGTGCAATTGCCCAACTATCTTTATTACTGCTTCCGGAAACAGCCAATGCCAAATGCTTACTTTCGATATAGCCTCCTTCTGCTTTGCAATAGGTTTTTCCAAATTCAAACAACTTTAAATTTTTTGCTTTTCTGTTGTGATTATATGCCATTGTTTCCAGTAAGGAAAACAGCATAGATTGCCGCATAACAGACAAATCAGTACTCAAAGGGTTTAAAATGGTTACATTTTTATTGGCAGAAAATTCGTTGCTTAGGGTTATGTAATTTGGAGAGGTAAGCGAATTGGTCATGGTCTCAAAAAAGCCTTGTGCTATAAGTTGAGAGGCAATTTTGTTTTGTATTTTATCGTCTTCTATTTTATCGGAATGTGAAATCGAGGCATTTAATTTTTTAGAAGATATAATGTTGTTATAGCCGTAAACACGTAGGATTTCTTCAATTACATCGGCTTCGCGAGTTACATCGTTTCTATAAGCGGGTATGGTCATGCCTATACCTGTTTCGGTAGAATTGTTTATTTTAATCTCTAAAGAAGTAAGAATTTCTTTAATAATTTCTTTATCAATTTTTTCTCCAATAAGACGGTTTGCATTGGCATAAGAAAGAAATACTTGGTGATCTTCAATTTTCTTAGGGTACAAATCTTCAAGGTCACTGGTTACTTCTCCTCCTGCGATTTCTAAAATAAGTAAAACGGCTCTTTTTAATGCAAAATCGGTTGTATTTGGGTCTATTCCTCTTTCAAACCTAAATGAAGCATCTGTATTTAAACCATGACGTTTTGCGGTTTTTCGTATTATAATTGGGTTAAAATAGGCACTTTCTAAAAATATAGAAGTTGTGTTATGGGTTACACCACTTTCTTGACCTCCAAAAACACCGGCAATACAAAGTGGTTTTTCAGAATCGCAAATCATTAAATCTTCTCTGCTCAAGGTTCGTTCTACACCATCTAGTGTGAAGAATTTGGTGCCTTCGGGAAGGTTTTTAACTTCAATTGTATTTCCTTTTATTTTGTCTAAATCAAATGCGTGTAGAGGTTGTCCCAGTTCGTGTAATACATAATTGGTTGCATCTACGATATTGTTTATGGGTGTAACTCCTATGGCTTTTAATCTGTTCTGAAGCCAATTAGGAGAATCCTTTACTGTTAATCCGCTAATCGTAATACCACAGTATCTTGGAGCTTGAAAAGTATCTAAAACGTTTATGGTAACTTTTCGAGTTCGGTTGTCTATTTTAAATTTACTGGTAGAAGGTGTAATAAGCTCTAGTGAAATATCTTTTTGTAGCAAACCGGCTTTTAAGTCTCTGGCAACTCCCCAATGACTCATAGCATCTGCTCGATTGGGTGTTAAGCCAATTTCAAAAACGGCATCATTCTCTATTGTAATTACTTGGTTTAAAGGCGTTCCGGGAGATAAGGAGTTATCTAGTACCATAATTCCATCGTGATTGCTCCCTAAGCCCAGTTCGTCTTCGGCACAAATCATTCCTTGACTTATTTCACCTCGTATTTTTCCTTTTTTAATTTTCCAAGGCTTTCCGTCTGCGTCATACAACGTTGTTCCTACAAGTGCAACAGGAACTTTTTGTCCGGCACCAACGTTAGGGGCACCACAAACAATGTGCAAGGGTTCTTCTGTACCTACATCTACGCGAGTAACTTTTAGGCGATCTGCATTGGGATGTTGTTGGCAACTTATTACATGACCTACAACCAGACCTTCTAATCCTCCTTTTACAGAAGTAAATGTATCAATACCTTCTACTTCCAGTCCTAAATCGGTTAATAATTCACCTGTTTTTTCGGCGTGCCAATCTATATTTATAAACTGTTTTAACCAGTTGTATGAAATCTTCATTAAATTTTAATTTTGCATCAAAGGGCAAAGATAGTATTTATCCTTTTTCTGTGTAACTATTTTGAATGTCTTTTTTTATTTGTTTATATACTTCTGTAAGACTTAGATGTTTGTATTTTTGGGCAGCTTTATAATGAGTTTCGCAAAACCAATCTTCTCCGGCTTTGTGTCCTACAAATCCTTTTTCTTCAAATTTTTTATTAAATTCTTTATCTTTTTCTGAAAGTTTAAATCGTATAAGTCCTTGTTTTTCTGAAGGTTTAAAACGTTTATTGCAAATTGTACAAATAGGTGGCTTCATGTGTCTATTATATTTTATATGTTGGTCACATG
>JALWYP010000342.1 GCA_026992695.1 Flavobacteriaceae bacterium | reverse complement strand
TTCGCTTTCGTTAGTAGCGGGAACGTTTACAGCATTGCTTTCATAATCTTTTGCAACTCCTTGAATGATGTGTTCTTTATCACATTCGGCAGTAAAAGTAGCTTTTCCGTTGGCTCCTGTTGTTTTGGTTGATAGTTTGTTTTCAACGGTATCGTATAAATCTACCCGTGCACCAGCAATAGGTTGTTTTGAATACTCGTCTACTACTTGTACGGTAATGGCTACTTCACAAAGCGGTTCTAATTGTTTAATTTTATAAATATCATCGCTTCCTTTTCCGCCTTTACGATTAGAAGACACGTAACCTTCTTGGGTTTCGGGATTAAATTTTATAGCAAAATCATCGGCTTCAGAGTTTACTCCTTTTCCTAAATTTTTCACATTCCCAAAACCGTTTGCGGTGGCTTCAGCGTAAAATACATCTAACCCTCCAAGACCTTGGTGACCGTTACTTGAGAAGTATAATGTGCCGTTTTGATCTACATACGGGAATACTTCATTTCCTTCGGTGTTAATATTATCTCCTAAACGTTGAGGAGTACCCAAGCTTCCGTCTTTATTAACAGACACTTTATACAAATCTGACCCTCCTTTGCCTCCGGGCATGGTGCTTGCAAAATACAGTGTGTTTCCGTCGGGAGAAAGTGCCGGATGACCGGTAGAGTATTCGCTATTGTTAAAGTGAGCCGATTTTACTCCTTTCCATAATCCGTCGATATTTTCGGCATAAAAGAGTTTAATTTCGTTAATTCCTTCACTGCTTTTTTTGAATTTATTATTAAAGTAATCGTTGCTGTCGAAATACATTCTTTTCCCGTCGGCAGTAATAGCAACGTTTCCTTCGTGATATTTGGTGTTTACTTCGCCATTTAACAATACATCGTTTTTAACGGTATTCCCAACTATTTCTGCTTTGTAAATATCTAAGAAAGGTTCTTCGTTCCAACCGTATTTTTTTCGATTGGTATTTCTTGCCGAAGCAAAATAAAAGTCTTTTCCTAAAACGGTTCCTCCAAATTCTGAATACTCGGTGTTAATATCATCTAATCCTTTGGCTGAAAATTTTGGACTATTTTCCATAATTTTAGGAACATAATTCGGGTTTTTCATAAACTCAATAGCTCGAGAATCATTGGGTTTTAGCTCGGCAAATTTTTTCATCCACGTATTGTAGTCGCTAAACTTACCGTTTGCTTTAAGCGATTGAGCATAATTATAAACAGCTTCGGCTTTGGGCTTTCTTCCTTTAACCACTCTTTTATAATAGGTTTCGGCTTTTTTTGTATTGTTTAAAAAATAATAGCAGTTGGCTAATCTTTCAAAAACGTATTTACTGCCTTTTCCTTTTTTAAGCAGTTTTTGGTATGCCGTTGCGGCATCGGTGTAAGCGAGTCTATCGTATAATTGATCTGCTTTTTTTGTGTCTTTATTTTGAGCGGTAGCAACTGCTGTGCTCATTAGTATTAGGAGTAATAGTGTATATATTTTTTTCATTTTACTGAAATTAAATTAGTTAGTTTAGAAGTATCTTGGCGAACGGAATGCTCGTTTGTTAAAGAACAGGTCGAAGGTAAGGATGACTTCGTGTGAAGCGGGTCCTACCACATTAATATCTGAGGTTACTCTATCGTAAGCATATCCTATTCGAATATTGGGCGTTACTTGAAAACCTACCAAACCGCTAAATGAATCATCCAATCTGTAAGATACACCCAATTCAAATTTTTCATTAAACAAGGCATTCAAGTTTGCATCAAACGAAAGAGGTGCATCAAAGGCTGATTTAACCATTACTGAAGGTTTAATTTTTAGTTTATCATTGGCTTGAAAAACATATCCTGCTGTTGCAAAATAATGCATTACCTCACTTCCGAATTTAATTCCGTTTTCATCTAGATGAACCGATTTTATCATATTAGGCACAGACAATCCTAAGTAAAAATTATCGGTATACAGAAAAGCACCGGCACCTACATTAGGATAGGTTTTACTAATATCTTGTGAGAAAAACGGATCGTTGGGATCTTGTAATTCCAAATCGGTTAATCCTACTTTATGAAAAGTTGCTCCGGCTTTTAAACCCAACGCGATTTTCATATTATCGGTAAGTTGCAATGTATATGAAAAATCTGCAAACACATTGGTTTCGCTAATGGGTCCTAATTCATCTTTAATCGCTGATAACCCTAATCCTACTTTATCGGAAATAGGTGAATGTGCAGAAAATGTAAAAGTTACCGGGGCATCTGTAAACCCTGTCCATTGATTGCGATATAAAGCTGTTATGGATAAGCTTTCTTTAGATCCGGCATATGCAGGATTTACCACATTCATATTATACATATACTGCGTATATTGCGGGTCTTGTTGTGCGGTTACAACATCGAGGCACGCTATGCAAAGCAGTAGTACTATTAGTGTTGTTTTTTTCATTTTAATTGGTTATTTGATAGTTATTATTTGTTAATGTAAATCCACCCTGTTAGTGGGTCTTGTGAGTTAAGTTGTATGATATAAAAATAGGTTCCAACGGGTAATTCATTACCGTCTTTATCTTGTCCTTTCCATTGGTTTATATAGTTTTGTTGTTCATAAACAAGTGTTCCTAATCTATTAAATACAGATAGTTTTTCAATACCTACTTTATCGTTTAAAAATTCAAGATCAAAGTAATCATTAAGTCCATCAATATTACTTGGTGATAATCCTTGTGTAATAACACAGTTTTCATTATCGTAAAAAGCTACTTCCACATCATCGGTAGCAATACAACCTTGGTTATTTACTTCTACGCTATATATCCCTTGGTCAATGACATCTAATGATTGTGCGGTTGCACCATCAATAATTCCACCGTCAACATACCATTGGTATGTTACTGCGCTAGGATCTATATTAGATACTGTAACCATAAGTGTTTCGGTGTCTTGTGCACATTTAACAACGGTATCGCCTAGTTCAACTTCGGGAATAATTCCTAGGGTAATGTTTACATCATCTGTTTCGGTACACGTATTAATAGTAATCGCTACATTGTATGTTCCGCTTTCTGTAACGGTAATTGTTGGTGTAGTTTCTCCGGTATTCCATAGGTACGTTGCATTGGTGGCATCTGCTCCTTCAATTACAGGAATTATTTCGTAGGATTCTTCACCACATAAAAATACTTCGTCTTGGACATCAACCGTAAATGAAACGCCAGTAATTATTATTTGATCTGTAGTAATACATTCGTTTCCGGTTACTTCTGCTACATAAACTCCTTCTTGTGTAATGGTATAAGTAGGATTGGTTTCGCCAACAACTTCAACACCGTCTTTAAACCACTTGTAACTTACATTTATGAGTTCGTCAGGGTTAGAAACCGTTGCATCAAGTACGATATTGCTAGCATCGCATAAAAATTGGTCTTCTCCCAAATCAAATATTGGTGATGGTTTAAATTCAATAATTATTTCATCTGTAACGATACAATCTGATGAACCGAAAGAAATTACAACCGAATACGTTCCGGCTTCAAAAACTTCAAGTGTAGATGCTGTTTCATTAGGTAGTAAGACGCCATCTTTATACCACTCATAACTGGCATCGGGATTCTCACCTGCGTCGAGAATTATACTTTCTCCTTCACAAATTGCTGTTCCGTTAGAGATTAAAATATCATCTCCTAAATCGATGTTACCAATATTAAAACTTCCTGCACGGAGAAAAACAGCCGAGTCGAAAGCGGTATCACCTCTATCTGCGATAACTAATTTTACGGTATAGGTTTCGTTGGGCACAATTGCCACGTTGGCTGTGGTTAATGAAACGGTAGCTCCATCAAATTCAATAGGAATGTCATTTATGTTATCATTATCATTGCTTATATAAAATTCGGGAAAATAATTTGTTCCGGGTACTTCAAATCCGCATAAAAATCCGTTTGCTGCATCATCTGAAGGATCTAAGTGAATGGTTGCTGTACTAACCGGTACATTTGAAGATCCGGGAATTGCCGCAACGTTGGTTCCTCCAAATGGCGCACCTGAGTCATCCGGTATTCCGGGTCCTTTAATTAAAAAAGCAAAACCATCTCTAAAACTATCACTACATTCCCATTGGTTTTCATATTCTTCTGAAGCAAACATAAAATCAAAGGTGATTTCCGAAAGACTGGAAACAAACGTAAACTCGAATACAGTTGCATTATTTGTATCTACGGTTGTCCCGTATTGATTGTTTAAAATAGTTTCGATATCTATATCTCCATTCCAGTTTAGACCACCGTCTGATGTTCCGGTAGCATCATTAGGTCCTTCGGCAGAAACTCCAAAACCGGAAGATAGAATTATTCCTTCATCAAAAGGGAAATCTGTTCCGTTTGCGTTAAAATAGCCCCAACTTCTTTCGGCTAAATTACCAATACCATCAGGATTTTCTGCTAAGTTTGTAAGCGTGATATTTACGCAAGAACTTCCGCTTACTAGTACTTGTTGTATTAATTCTTCAGCAGATAGATTGGTTTCCGGATTAGCAGGATTATTCACACTTATAGATTGAGAAAAACTTCCTATTGAAACCAATGATATAACTATAAATAGTAACTTTTTCATATAAAAAGATTTAATTGGCATCTTGATTTAAATAAATCCACCCTGTTGCTTGGTTACCATACATGGGGTCGTCTCCGAGTAAATCGATAACATAAAAGTACGCTCCGGTAGGCAAATCGTTACTATTAAGATCTTGACCTCGCCATTGATTTGTATAATTTACTTGTTCGAAAACAAGAACACCTAAACGGTTAAAAATTTGAAGTTTGGCTATTCCGGTTCTGTCATTTAAGAACGTTAAGTCCAGAGTATCGTTATATCCGGGAGAGCCATTAGGAGACAGTCCTTGTGAAATAATACAATTTCCTACGGGGTATAACGAAATATTAATATCATCACTACCTGTACATTCACCTTTAGTAATAACAACGGTATAGGTTTGAACTCCTCCAGAATCTGGCTCTAAAACAAGTTCTAATGTATTGGATGTTTCGTTTGCTATAATCTCGTCATTAAGCATCCATTGGTAAGTAACATCGTTTTCGGAAGTACTTGCTCTTAGCGTAATGGGCTCATTAGGACAGGTTAAAAAATCGTCTTCTAAAAATACTTCTAAATCGGTTCTAGGTGAAATAACAACACTATCGGTAGAAGTACAATTTAAATAAGTAACTACAACAGCATAAGTACCTCCTTGTGTAATTTCTAAAGTTGAATTGGTTTCGTTAGGAAGAATATCACCATCTAAACTCCACTCATAAGAAACCATGTTTGGGTCTAAATTTGAAGGAGAAGCATCTAACACAACTTGGTTTTCAAAACAAGTTTCTATATCTTCACCTAAATCTATTACCGGACTTTCATTAAATTGTATGTTTACGGTTTCTGTAATGGTACAAAGTCCTATCGATACATCTACCGAGTAATCTCCTGAAGAAGTTACGGTAATGGTTTGTGTACTTTCGCCTGTACTCCATAAATAAGTAGCTTGATTTGGGTCTCCATCTGTAATAGTTGCCGTAATATCGTAAGAAGTTACATCACATAATTCTTGGTTTCCTCCTAAATCTACGGTAAAACCACCAACAAGGGTTATTGTTACATCATCTGTCTCAACAATAACATCTCCATTACAGTTGGCATAAGTTGCTTGTGCAGTATAAACTGTTGTTTCGTCTACAGGACAAACATTGGTTGTTGGGTCGGTACTTATTACATCACCATTAGCATCTAACCAAGCAAAGGCTACGTTACTAACACCATTTGGTGTAAAACGCCATGCTTCATTGTTTGCAGCCCAGTTTCCGGTTTGTCTTCCCGGGGCAACAATACCGTCTGTTCCGTCTTGGTTTTGTATTCCTAAAACGGCGTTACCACTATTCCAATTAGGACATTGGTCGGATCGATTTTCTAAGTATACTTCTACTACATTGGTAGTTTCATAAATTACCACCTGTGTTGTCATTGTTAGATTATTACAACTAAAATAAGGTACATCAGGAAAGTTAATTACCATAGTTCTACAGGGAGCGTCTCCAAAAACGGCATAATTTATAATTCCTGAACCGGCTACCGCCGGATCAATGTCCATATAAGGACCAAAAATAGTTGCAAAAAATAAATTTGGGTCGGGGATTGATTCTGAAAATGGCCAAGCACAATATCCTCCCGGTTGATTGTTAACCGTATCAAAAGTTACAACAGCATTAGAACCTATTAGCATTTCGTTATATTCTTGCCCGTAAAAACAAAAAGTAAATGGTAACGAAATAATATCTGACCACACATCATCTGAGTTTACGGAAACGGGTGTACCTCCGGTAGATGGAAATGGCGGTGCATAATCTATTGCTGAAACTTCATAACTTGTTGTTTCTCCGGTTTGAAGAAACGTAGCGGTTAAATCGGTACATGCTTGATCACAATCCAATTCAATATCCGCTCCCGCATTTACATTAGGACATCCTGGTCCTTGTGGATAAACCGCAAAAGCGAATAAAAAAGTTGAAAATAATAAAAGTTGAGAGAGACTATTTTTTCTATGAGGTTTTGTTCTTTTTTGAAAAAAGAACAGTGTAGTTTTTTTCATAATTTTTTGATTGGTTAAAATTATGGTACTAAAATAATCGTTTTTTTAAGAATAATAAAGTTTTTTTGCTATGTAGAGTATTAGTAATTTAAACTTAAGTCGTATTTTTAGTATTATCAGCAAAAAAATCGCTAGGTACACTTTAAAATTACCTAGCGATTTTACACGTATAATAAGGTTTTCATCTGTTATTGAACTGGAGCGCCTTTCATGATTTCTTCATTTGCATAGTCTTCAAATTTTTCGAAATTTTTCTTAAATGATGCTGCTAGTTCTAGCGCTTTTTTGTCATATTCCTTCTGATCTTTCCAAGTATTTCTAGGATTTAACACTTCACTCGGTACATTTTCGCAAGAAGTTGGCATGTTTAAACCAAATATTGGGTGTTTTTCAAAAGAAACAGTATCTAATTTTCCATCTAAAGCTGCAGTAATCATCGCTCGGGTATATTTTAGTTTCATTCGGTTACCTACACCGTAAGGTCCTCCTGTCCAACCGGTATTTACAAGCCAAACGTTTACACCTGCTTCTTGCATTTTTTTGCGTAACATATTGGCATATTCGGTAGGATGTAACGGCATAAACGGTGCTCCAAAACAAGCAGAGAAACTAGGCAAAGGCTCATCTACTCCTTCTTCGGTTCCGGCTACTTTTGCAGTATAACCACTAATAAAATGGTAAGCCGCTTGTCCCGGAGTTAATTTTGAGATAGGAGGCAACACACCAAAAGCATCTGCGGTTAAAAAGAAAATATTTTTTGGGTTTTCACCAATAGAAGGAACTTGAATATTTTTAATATGATAAATAGGATAACTTACACGTGTATTTTGAGTAATGGATGTATCACTAAAATCTACATTTCCGTCTTTATCTATAATCACATTTTCAAGTAAAGCTCCAGGTTTAATAGCATTATATATATCTGGTTCGCCTTCGGGAGAAAGATCTATCACTTTTGCATAACAACCTCCTTCAAAATTAAAAATTTTATTGTCGGGTGTCCAACCATGTTCATCATCACCAATTAATTTTCGGTTTGGGTCTGCAGAAAGCGTTGTTTTTCCGGTTCCCGAAAGTCCAAAGAAAATAGCTGTTTCATTATCCTTTCCTACATTGGCAGAGCAATGCATAGGCATGCAATTTTTAAATTCGGGAAGAAGAAAATTAAGTGCTGAAAAAATTCCTTTTTTAATCTCACCGGTATATCCTGTTCCTCCTATAAGAACAATTTTACGGGTAAAATTTAATATCGCAAAGTTGTGTTGGCGGGTTCCGTCTACTTCCGGATTTGCCATAAAACTGGGAGCATTAACCACTGTCCATTCCGGTAAAAAAGAAGCTAATTCTTCTTCAGTTGGTCTAAGAAACATATTAAAGGCAAAAAGGTTTTGCCAAGGAGTTTCGGTAATTACTCTAAGGTTTAATTTATAATCGGGGTGTGATCCCGCATAGCAATCCCGAACATAAAGTTCTTTTCCTGAAAGATAGGAGACTACTTTAGTGTATAGCGCATCAAATTTTTCGGAAGAGAACGGGAGGTTAATCTCACCCCACCATACTCGGTCTTTTGTTATTTTATCCTTTACTATAAATCGATCTTTTGGCGAACGCCCTGTAAATTCACCCGTATTTATGGCTAGTGCTCCAAACTTGGTCATACGTCCAAGCCCTTTTTCGAGTGTTTCTTTTTCCAGTTGTTCGGGGGATAGTTGGTAACGCACATTTGCGTTTTTGATTCCATAGTTATTTAATGAAATCATTTTTGAAGTTTGGTTATTATCTACCATCACTTTTTATGAGTTGTTGTGGACGACAAAATTAATAAAACAATTAAAAACAGCTCTTTAAAAAACAATAAATTTGCATTAAATTTAATCAACAGTAGTTAATAAAAACCCATAGCCCATTCTTATCCAGCCTATTATAAACAATAATCCACCAATAGGAGTAATAAATCCTATTGAAGTTGGATTAAAAGGAAGGATACTTTTTAAGGCTAAAAGGTAAATAGAACCCGAAAAAAATAGAATTCCGAAAAGGAAAAACCGAAACACCCATTTTTTTGAAGAAACAGACAGCTTGTTTGTTAACGCCGGAATAAACAAAGCTAAACTGTGGTACATTTGGTATCGTATGCCGGTTTCAAAAACAGTAAGGGCTTGTGTGTCTATAAGTTGTTTTAACCCATGAGCACCAAATGCACCAAATACCACACTCAATGCTCCTAAAATCGAAGCTGAAATAAAAATTTTTTTATCAATATTTGTCATAAGAACTGTAAGATTTTAGTACTTTCGTTTGTTGAAAAATTAGTGTTTTCAAACATACGAAATATTCACGAATGAAAAATATCTTACTTATAGGTGCCGGACGCTCGGCGACCAGCTTAATAAAATACTTATTAGACAAATCGGAACCGGAAAATCTTCACCTTACCATTGGCGATTTATCGTTAGAGTCGGCTCAAAAATTCACCAAAGGGCATCCTTGTGCAACCGGAATTCAATTAGATGTGTTTAACCAAAAGGAACGCGAAGAAGCGGTTCAAAAAAGTGATTTGGTTATTTCGATGTTGCCGGCACGATTTCATATAGAAGTCGCCAAAGATTGTATTAAGTATGAAAAACATCTGGTTACCGCCTCCTATATTAGTAAAGAAATGCGCGCATTGGATGCTGAAGCAAAAGCCAAAAATTTGGTGTTTATGAATGAGATTGGTCTCGATCCCGGAATTGATCATATGAGTGCTATGCAGGTAATAGATAAAATACGTGATAACGGCGGAGAAGTAATTTTGTTTGAATCGTTTACCGGCGGATTAATTGCTCCTGAAAGCGATACTAATCTTTGGAATTATAAATTTACTTGGAACCCTCGAAACGTAGTACTAGCAGGACAAGGAGGAGCAGCAGAATTTATTCAGGAAGGGAAATACAAATACATTCCGTATCACAGATTATTTAGACGTACCGAAATTATTCAAATAGACGGATACGGAAAATTTGAAGTGTATGCCAATAGAAATTCGTTAAAATACCAGAGCGTTTACGGGTTTAAAGATATTTTAACCTTGTATAGAGGAACCATACGACGGGTTGGATTCAGTAAAGCGTGGAACATGTTTGTACAATTAGGAATGACAGATGATGGTTATGTAATTCCGGATTCTGAAAATATGTCGTATCGCGAATTTGTTAATTTATATTTACCCTATTCTCCATCAGATTCAGTTGAACTTAAGCTTAGGCACAACCTGAAGATTGACCAAGATGATTTAATGTGGGAAAAATTATTGGAGTTGGATGTTTTTAATCCCAACAAAAAAATTGGAATTAAAAATGCCACACCTGCCAAAGCGTTGCAAAAAATATTAATGGATAAGTGGACGCTTCAACCCGAAGACAAAGATATGATTGTAATGTATCATAAATTTGGCTATAAAATCAACGGTAAGAAAAAGCAAATTGATAGCAGCATGGTTTTAATTGGCGAAGACCAAACTTATACCGCTATGGCAAAAACAGTAGGGCTTCCGGTTGCCATTGCGGCATTAAAAATTTTAAACAAAGAAATTGTAAAACCCGGTGTGCGTTTTCCTATTGCCAAAGAAGTGTACGAACCTATTTTAAAAGAACTAAAAACCCACGGTATAGTATTTAAGGAAAAGCAAGTTCCTTACTTGGGTTATAACCCTGATAATGTGGCTGGCTGAGTATAAAACTTTTTTCTTAATTATCTCCTGCCCAGAAAAATACTTATAAAATATAACAGTGTCGCTAAAGACCCAAGTGCTGCAACCACGTAAGTTCTGGCAGCCCATTTTAAGGCATCTTTTGCTGCATCGTGTTCTTGAGGAGTAACCATGTTTTTGGTTTCTAACCACACCAACGCTCTGTTACTGGCATCGTATTCAACCGGAAGGGTTATAAAACTAAATAACGTTCCTACCGCAAATAAAGCAATTCCTATTAAAAAGATGGTAGCTCCCAACTTGGTTGTTGCTAAAAGAACCAAACCTCCCATAATTACAAATTGCGACATTCTTGAAGCTACATTTACCATAGGTACTAAAGTGCTTCGCATTTTTAGCCAACTGTAAGCGGTAGCGTGTTGTACAGCATGACCACACTCGTGTGCAGCGACCGCAGCAGCAGCAGCATTGCGTTGCGAGTAAACACCCTCACTAAGATTTACGGTTTTGGTTGCCGGATTATAATGATCGGTTAATTGTCCTTTTACCGAAATCACCTCAACATCGGTAATACCATTATCTGCTAGCATTTTTTCGGCTATTTCTTTACCGCTCATACCATTTTGAAGTTGCATTTTGGAGTATTTTTTAAACTTGCTTTTAAGCTTGTTACTCACATACATACTTGCCAAAAATATTACTCCGGCTATTATATAATATCCTATCATAGTTTATTTAAATTTAATTTAAATATAGCAAAAATTGTGCGACTTTGTGTTTAACCAACAATATTTACAATTTTTCCGGGCACAACAATTACTTTTTTAGGGATTCTTCCTTGTAAATAGTGTTGTGTTTTTTCGTGCGCCATAACGGCAGTTTCTATTTCGTCTTTGGTAAGTGAAAGCGGTAATTCCATTTTAAAACGCATTTTCCCGTTAAATGAAACGGGGTATTCTTTACTATCTTCTACTAAATACTGATTGTTAAATACTGGAAATACAACAGTTGAAATACTCTGCTCATGTCCTAATTTTTTCCAAAGTTCTTCTGCAATATGGGGTGCATAAGGCGCAATTAACACAGCCAAAGATTCTAACACTTCTTTGCAATTACACTTTTGAGCAGTAAGTTCATTTACAGCAATCATAAAGGTAGAAACCGATGTGTTAAAACTAAAATTTTCGATATCTTCTGTAACTTTTTTTATGGTTTTATGAAGCGTTTTCAGGCTTTCTTTACTTGCCGGGTTATCGTTTACAAAAAATGCTCCGTTTTCTCCGGTATGATACAATCGCCATAGTTTTTTTAAAAAGTTATGCACTCCGGTAATTCCTGCCGTACTCCAAGGTTTTGCCTGTTCTAAGGGTCCGAGAAACATTTCGTACATTCGCAAGGTATCTGCGCCGTATTGCTCGCAAATATCATCGGGATTTACCACGTTGTATTTGGATTTAGACATTTTTTCAACTTCGCGAGAAACCTTAAAAGTTCCATCTTCCTCAGTAATAAATTCGGCATCTTTAAACTCGGGTCGCCAGTTTTTAAAGGCTTCTATGTCTAACTCGTTTTGAGTATTTACCAAAGAAACGTCTGCATGTATTTTTTGCGTTTTATACTCTTTGGCTTGACCAGAAGAAACCAAGGTATTTTCTCCTTCAATTCTGTGAACAAACGCACTCTCCCCTAAAATCATTCCTTGGTTAATGAGTTTTTTAAAGGGTTCGTTTACCGGTACAAATCCTCTGTCGAATAAAAATTTTGTCCAAAAACGGCTGTACAGTAAGTGTCCGGTTGCGTGTTCGCTTCCGCCAATGTATAAGTCAACGTTTTTCCAATATTCCAGTGCTTCTTTAGAGGCAAATTCTCGGGTGTTTTTAGGGTCCATATATCTAAAAAAGTACCAACTGCTTCCAGCCCAACCGGGCATGGTATTTAACTCTAAAGGAAAAACAGTAATATCATCTATTAAATCTTTGTTCACCACAATGTTGTGGCGTGTATCCCACGCCCAATTATCAGCTCTTCCCAAAGGGGGCTCGCCGGTTTCGGTGGGCAGGTATTTTTCTACTTTCGGAAGCACTAACGGCAGGTATTTTAAGTCTATCATTTGTGGCAATCCGTGTTTGTAATATACCGGAAAGGGTTCTCCCCAATACCGTTGTCTTGAAAACACTGCATCGCGTAATCGGTAGTTAATTTTCTTTTTTCCTTGACCTAGTTTTTCCAACGCTTCAATTACTTTTTCGGAAGCTATTTGGTGGGGCATTTCAGAAATAAAATCGCTATTAGCTATAATGGTATTTCCTTTTTCTTCGTATGCTTTTTCAGAAACATCTACATCTTTAAAAATATTTTTAATAGGGAGGTGAAACTTCTTGGCAAAATCGTAATCGCGCTGATCACCTGCAGGAACACCCATTACAGCACCTGTTCCGTAACTTACCAAAACATAATCGGCAATCCAAATGGGAAGTTTTTCTTTGGTGAAAGGATGCTCGGCATAAGCTCCGGTAAAAACTCCTGTCGTGTTTTTTACATCTGCCATACGGTCGCGTTCGCTTTTTTTAGCGGTTTCTTCTATGTATTTGGCAACTTCAAACCGTTGCTCGATGGTAGTAATTTTTTGCACCAGTTCATGCTCGGGTGCCAATGCAATAAAAGAGGCTCCAAAAATGGTGTCGGGGCGTGTAGAGAAAACACCTATAGTTGCACCTATATAATTAGATTGAGCATCTTTTTTGTTTGAAAAAACTTTAAATTTTATAGCTGCTCCTACCGATTTCCCTATCCAATTTCGTTGAGTATCTTTTAGTGAATCAGACCAATCCAGGGTTTCTAAATCGGTTAATAACCTATCGGCATAGTTAGAAATACGCATACTCCATTGCATCATTTTTTTTCGAACAACGGGGTATCCGCCGCGTTCTGAAACTCCATTTACAATTTCATCATTTGCTAATACCGTTCCTAATTTGGGACACCAATTTACTTCGGTTTCGGCGAGGTATGCCAATCGGTAATTAAGTAAGATACTTTGTTTTTTTACATCGTCAAAATCATTCCATTGTTTGGCAGAAAATTCGGCTTGCTGCGCATCACATTTTGCATTTATTCCTATGTTTCCTTCTTCTTCAAAAATGTTAATTAATTCTGATATAGGTAATGCTTTTTCTAATGTTTTACAATACCAAGATTCAAATAACTGAATAAAAATCCATTGTGTCCATTTGTAATAGTCGGGATTAGAAGTGCGAACTTCCCTGCTCCAATCAAACGAAAACCCTATTTTATCCAGTTGTTCTCTGTAGCGAGCAATGTTTACATCGGTTGTTTTTGCCGGATGTTGCCCGGTTTGTATTGCATATTGCTCTGCAGGAAGCCCAAACGAGTCGTATCCTTGAGGATGCAATACATTAAATCCTTTATGTCGTTTGTATCGGGCATAAATATCGCTGGCAATATAACCTAACGGATGCCCGACGTGTAAACCGGCACCACTGGGATACGGAAACATGTCTAACACGTAATAGTTAGGCTCTGTTGTATTGTTATTGGCTTTAAAGGTTTTATTATTTGCCCAATATTCTTGCCATTTGGTTTCAATGTCATTAAAATTGTAGTTGCTCATAATTGCTTTCTTCTCAAGAAGTAATTTAAAATCTTAGCTTAAAAAAGCTGAAATTAGTAAGCGACAAATTTAAGAGTATTGTATGAAAGACAAAAGTTTTAACATTGTTATATACAGAGAATAAAAATATTGTATTTTTACCTCCAATATATATGAACCCATATGGCTAGCTCGTTTGAAAAATACCAAAAACGCAGATTAATTACCTCTTATATTTCGGTGGCATTAAGTATTGCTTTAGTGCTGTTTTTATTGGGGTTACTGGGGATGTTAGTGTTAAACACAAAGAAAATTGCCGATCATTTTAAAGAGAAAATCGCACTTACGGTTTATTTAAAAGACACGGCAAAAGAAGTAGAAATAACCCAACTAAAACAAAGTTTAGCACTAGCCGAGTACACCAAATCGGCAACTTTTGTAGCTAAAGAAAACGCAGCCGAACAATTAAGCGCAGACATTGGCGAAAATTTTATGGAGTTTCTCGGGTACAATCCTTTACAAAACAGTATTGATGTGTATCTAAAAGCCGACTTTGTATCACCCGAAAAATTGGAAGAAATTACAACAGAAATTACTTCTAAAGACTTTGTAGATGAAGTGGTGTATGATAAGCCTTTGATAGCATTACTTAATGATAATGTGAAAAAAATTAGCCTTTGGATACTCATTATTAGTGCTATTTTTACGCTCATTGCCGTTTTGCTTATCAATAGTTCTATAAGACTTTCTGTATATGCTAAACGATTTACTATAAAAACTATGCAAATGGTAGGAGCAACTAAAAGTTTTATTAGAAAACCCTTTATATGGCAAAGCATGAAGTTGGGACTCATAGGTGCTATTTTAGCAATGCTGGGGATGGCTGGCGTAATGTATTTTTTGAATAAAAATTTTGAAGAACTCCATTTGTTAGACAATTTAACAATGCTTATTTTATTATTTGTTTTTATTTTGCTAATGGGAATTATTATTACCGGAATAAGCACTTATATTGCTACCCAACGGTTTTTAAATTTAAAAACAGACCAATTGTATTATTAATAAAAAGTTTCCGTTTATACGGGTAAATATTATGGGAGAAAAAAAACGTAAAGAACAACAAAAAGCTCAAACCGAATTTATCTTCGGTAAAAAAAATTACCAATTTATGCTTTTGGGTCTAGCCTTTATCGCCTTGGGGTTTATCCTAATGGCTGGAGGTGGAAGTGATGATCCCAATGTGTTTAATCCCGAAATATACAGCTGGAGACGCATCCGGTTGGCTCCGGCTATTATCTTAATAGGTTTTGGAATTGAAGTTTACGCCATTTTGCTAAATCCGAAAAAATAAACAGTAAATGAACTATTGGTACACCCTACTTCTTGCAATTATTGAAGGAGTAACCGAATATTTACCCATTTCCTCAACCGGACATATGATAATTGCTTCTTCGTTTATGAAAATAGCCGAAGACGATTTTACCAAACTCTTTACCATTGTTATTCAATTAGGAGCTATTCTTGCTGTTGTGGTAATGTATTGGAAACGATTTTTTCAAAGTCTCGATTTTTACTATAAACTGTTTGTGGCATTTATTCCGGCGGTGGTTTTGGGACTCTTATTAAACGATTTTATCGATAGTTTGTTAGAAAATCCTATTGTAGTCGCAGTGATGCTTATTCTAGGTGGAATTATTTTACTAAAAGTAGATACATGGTTTCAAAAAAATGAAGAAACAGACGCTGAAAACCCTAATAAGCACACTCAAATTAGTTATGCTACTGCTTTTAAAATAGGTTTGTTTCAGTGCTTGGCAATGATTCCCGGAACCTCCAGAAGCGGTGCCACCATCGTAGGAGGTCTTACCCAAAACCTCAACCGAAAAACTGCTGCCGAGTTTTCTTTCTTTCTTGCGGTTCCCACTATGTTGGGTGCAACTGCAAAAAAATCGTATGATTATTACAAAGCCGGTTTTGAACTCTCTCAAGAACAAATAAACTATCTTATTCTTGGAAACATCATCGCTTTTGTAGTAGCGATGATTGCCATTAAGGGCTTTATTGACTACCTAAGCAAAAAAGGGTTTAAGGTTTTTGGCTATTACCGAATTATTTTAGGAATCGTTTTATTACTTATTCACTTTTTCGTATATCGATTAACGGTTTAAACAAAATGAATAACAACCGCACACCGTTACCACTTGAAGCCTACCAAACAGGGCAAGTATTATTAATCGACAAACCGTTACATTGGACATCCTTTCAGGTTGTAAATAAAATACGCTGGCTTTTAAAAAAGCAGTATAACATAAAGAAAATAAAAGTAGGACACGCCGGAACATTAGACCCTCTGGCAACCGGATTGTTGATTCTTTGTACCGGAAAATTTACCAAGAAAATTGAACATTATCAAGCCCAAGAAAAAGAATACACCGGAATCATTACGCTGGGAGCCACCACACCCAGTTACGATTTGGAAACCGAAATCAACCAAACATTTGATACTTCACAACTTACAAAAAAGAAACTAGTTGAGGCTGCCCAAAAGTTCATTGGTGAAATTCAACAACAACCTCCGGTTTTTTCGGCTTTAAAAAAAGACGGAAAACGTTTGTACGAATTTGCCCGAGCAGGAGAAACTGTTGAAATACCCACTCGTACCGTAACTATTAAGGAGTTTGAAATAACCAAAATAGAAATGCCACATATTACTTTTAGAGTAGTTTGCAGTAAAGGAACCTACATTCGTTCTTTGGCACACGATTTTGGAAAAGCACTGCAAAACGGCGCACATCTTTCGGCATTGCGAAGAACCAAAATAGGTGATTTTACCGTTAAAAACGCTCAATCTATTACCCATTTTGAAAAGTTATATCAATTGTGAAGTAAAATCCGTTATAAATAAATTAGATTATATTTTTCTTTTT
>JALWYP010000341.1 GCA_026992695.1 Flavobacteriaceae bacterium | reverse complement strand
TAGTATCCTTATCTGCAGTTTGGGCAGTAAAAGCATCAACAATTAATTGATGAATGAAATAATTGGAATCAGGATGCGACAACGTATAAAATGATAATTCCTCAAAAAGTTTACTATCTGTTATCATTTGTTCTTGACATTATTTGTGGCTAACGGTTTAATATCGTGCGTTTGGCACCTGCCTGCCGGCAAGGAAGATTTCAACGCTCAAAATTATCGGGTTTGCACTATGTTTATTTATCGCTCTCATTCTTTGATTTTAGCACTATCTGCCAAATGCACTATATCATTATAAAATGTTTTTTAATGAGCTTCTAACCAATTATTTCCTATTCCTATATCTGTAATTAAAGGAACTTTTAATGCATAAGCTCCTTCCATTTTTTCTTTAATAATAGGTTTAATTGTTTCCAATTCGGGTTTGTAAACATCAAAAACCAATTCGTCATGAACTTGCAGAAGCATTTTGCTTTTAAAATTTTTTTTTTCAAAAGTATTAAATAAATTTATCATTGCCTTTTTAATAATATCGGCGGCACTTCCTTGAATTGGGGCATTAATTGCATTTCGTTCTGCGGCACCTCGTACAATGGCATTTCCGGCGTTAATACTTGGCAAGTAGCGTCTTCTTCCTAAAACAGTTTCTACATAACCGTGTTCTCTTGCAATATTTATTTGTTGGTTGATGTATTCTCGTAATTTCGGGTAGGTTTTGTAATAGGTTTCTATTAGTTCTTTAGCTTCGGTTCTGGAAAGGCTGGTTTGGTTGCTTAACCCAAATGCCGAAACCCCGTAAATAATTCCAAAATTAACGGTCTTAGCGTTGCTTCGTTGTTCTCGGGTAACTTCTTCTATTGGTACATTAAAAACTTTTGCTGCGGTTGAAGCGTGAATATCTTCACAGTTTTTAAAAGCTTCAATCATGGTTTCTTCGTTGCTTAATGCGGCAATAATACGAAGCTCAATTTGTGAATAATCGGCAGCTAATAGTATATAGTCTTTGTTTCTGGGAACAAATGCTTTACGCACTTGCCGTCCTCGCTCTGTACGAATGGGAATGTTTTGTAAATTAGGATTAATACTGCTTAATCTTCCGGTTGCTGCTACGGTTTGTAAATATTGAGTATGAATGCGCCCCGTAACCGGATTTACCTGTTTTGGTAAAGCTTCAATATAGGTGTTTTTAAGTTTTGTGAGTGTTCTGTATTTCAACACATCTTTAATAATTTTATGCTCTTTGGCGAGATAAGACAATACATCTTCGGCAGTGGAAAATTGTCCGGTTTTAGTTTTCTTGGGTTTATCTACAAGTTTTAGTTTCCCAAAAAGTATTTCGCCAAGCTGTTTGGGCGAGGCAATATTAAAAGTTTCTCCGGCTTCTTTATAGATTGATTCTTCCAACGTTTTAATATCGTCGTTTAGGTCTTTTTCAAGACTTTTTAGAAATGCTACATCCAGATTAATTCCTTCTAACTCCATAGAGGCAAGTACCCTTACCAACGGAATTTCAATAGCATCAAATAATTTTTTTGTGTGTGCTTCTTGTAATTCTTTTTCAAAATGTTCTTTTAATTGAAACGTAACATCGGCATCTTCTACAGCATATTCGGTTATTTTTTCAAGCGGAACTTCTCGCATAGAACGCTGATTTTTCCCTTTTTTGCCAATGAGTTCGGTAATGGATTGTGGCGAATAATTTAAATAGGTTTCTGCCAAGACATCCATATTATGACGCATATCGGGATTTATAAGATAGTGCGCAATCATGGTATCAAAGAGTTTTCCTTTTACAGAAATGTTGTATTTATAAAGTACTTTAATATCGTATTTTAAATTTTGCCCTACTTTTTCTATTAGTTCATTCTCAAAAAAAGGACGCAATTTTTCTATAAGTTCTTGCGCTTCATTTTTATCTTCGGGAAACGGAAGATAATAGCCTTTGCCTTTTTCCCACGAAAAGGCAATTCCTACCAACTGTGCTTTTAGAGCATCTATCGAAGTGGTTTCGGTATCGAAACAAACGGTTTTTTGTTTGAGTAGTTTTTCTATAAATAAGGAAGTAGAAAGTCCGGGTTGTACTGTTTGATAGAGATGAGGTGTGGTTTTTAATGTATTTCTGCCCGAAAAATCAGAGGTTTCTTCTTCCGAAAGGTTTTGTGGTTCGTCAAACAACGAAAATTGTCCGCCTCCGGCTATTTTTTCTTTTTGATTTGTGTTGGCGGGACTATTAACTTTGGTTTTCTTTGAAGTTTCCGGCTGTGATTTTTCAGAAAAAAGTTTCTCAAATTGTTGCGTTAATCGTCTAAACTCCAATTCTTGAAAAATTTGTGTTACTTTTTTCACATCCGGTTGCGACATTTTAAAGTTCTCTTCGTGAAATTCTACCGGTACATCCAGCATTATTTTTGCTAGTTTTTTAGAAAGCAAACCAAGATCTTTATTGGCTTCAATTTTTTCTTTCATCTTGCCTTTAAGTTGGTCTGTATTGGCGAGTAAATTTTCCATACTACCAAATTGGGCAATAAATTTTTTGGCGGTTTTATCACCCACACCGGGAAGTCCGGGAATATTGTCGCTGGCATCGCCCATCATCCCAAGGTAATCTATTACTTGTTCGGGACGTTCTACGCCAAAGCGTTCTTGTATTTCGGGGATGCCCCAAATTTCGATTCCGTTACCCATTCTTGAAGGACGATACATATAAATATTTTTGCTTACCAACTGCCCAAAATCCTTATCGGGAGTTACCATAAACACTTCGTAGCCTTGTTTTTCGGCTTGCTTAGCAAGGGTGCCAATAATATCGTCTGCTTCGTATCCTTCAACTTCACAAATAGGAATGTGCATGGCTTTAATAATATCTTGAATAATAGGAACGGCTTCTCTAATGGCATCGGGAGTTTCAAGCCGGTTGGCTTTGTATTCTTCATACATTTCAACTCTATCTACACTCCCTCCTTTGTCAAAACAAACAGCAAGATGATCGGGTTTTTCTCTACGAATTACATCGAGCAACGAATTCATAAACCCCATTATAGCAGAAGTGTCTTGTCCTTTACTGTTTATTCTCGGGTTTTTTATAAAGGCATAATACCCTCTAAAAATTAGCGCATAAGCATCAATAAGAAAGAGGCGTTTTTTTTTATCGGACATACAAGTGAGTTTTTCTTGTTTCAAATCTACAAAACTAATTTTGTAAATGTTGGTATATTAGTTACTATTTCGGGTTAAACCAACGGTAAACAAATTCTGAAAGTTAACTATTTGATTACGGTGCCGGATTAGGCATCCCATTGTGTACTTCATTAATTTCTTCTAAAATTTCTTCAGAAAGCGTTACGTTTATACTGTCTATGTTTTCTTTTAGTTGGTCAAGTGTTGTTGCGCCTATAATATTTGAAGTAACAAAAGACTGTTGATTTACAAACGCCAATGCTAATTGGGTAAGCGAAAGATTGTGTTTGTGTGCAATTTTTTGATAGCGTCGGGTAGCTTCCAGAGAAGGTTCACTACTATATCTTCGGTATGCCGGAAAAAGGGTAACACGTGCTTTTTCGGGCTGTTGGTTGTTTAAATATTTTCCGGTAAGCACTCCAAAAGCTAAAGGCGAATATGGTAAATAACCTATGTTTTCTTGTAGAAGCACTTCGGTAACAGCTATTTCATCTCTGCGTTGAAGCAAGCTATAGGCATTTTGAAGCGTGATCATTTTTAATTTTCCGTTGCGGTGTTCTTCCATATACTTCATTAAACCCCAAGGGGTTTCGTTAGATAACCCTATGTGTCTGATTTTTCCTTGTTTTACAAAACCTTCGAGAGTATCTAAAATTTGAGCAAAATTGTCTTGTACTTTTTCGGAAGGATTATATGGGTAGTCACGCACGCCAAAAATATTTACGTTACGCTCGGGCCAATGAAGCTGATACAGGTCTATATAATCGGTTTGTAAGCGTTTCAGACTTTTATGTAAGGCATCTTCAATCGATTTTTTTGAAAAATCAAGCGGTGTTCTAATATGGTCGAAACCACGATAGGGTCCGGCAATTTTAGTTGCCAAAACAATTTTATTTCTGTTTTGGGTTTGTTTTAACCAATTACCAATCATTGTTTCGGTACTTCCTTGGGTTTCAGCTCGCGCCGGAATGGAATACATCTCGGCGGTATCTATAAAATTTACTCCTTTTTCTAGTGCATAATTTAGTTGCTCGAAAGCTTCTTCTTGGGTGTTTTGCTCGCCCCAGGTCATTGTGCCTAAGCAAATTTTACTTACATTAATATCGGTATTGGGAAGCGTTGTGTATTTCATTTAGATAATTTTTTTCAGAACGTGATAAATTTAAATTTTTTTAACGGTAATAATTTTAACAGGACAAGCATCTGAAGCTTTTTTACAAGGTTCCAACAGCGATTCATCCGGAGATTTCAAGGTAAAGAAGCCTTTTTTTTCAACCGAATGTAACAGCACGCTTTTCCCGTCTTTTTTAGACATTTTAAACTGTCCCGGAGCTAATTCCTCACAGTAATTGCAACCAATGCATTTTTTTCGCTGAAGCGTAACCACCACCATAGTTATGCGTTTTCGGGTTGTTGAGTTTGAACAATTTTATACAATTTGTCGCTCAAGCGTATTCTAAAGTCTAATGGAATTGTCACCGAATCGCCTTTTATAGCTTTCTCTTTTTTTTGGTCGTTTACCAGCATCTCTGTGAGTTGAAACTCCTTTGCTCCTGTGGTAGGACCGGTAATTAATATGGTATCGCCCAAAGTTAAATCGTAAGCATCTATTTTAAATTCGGCTATTTTGCTTTTTGGAAAATAGTGCATTCCTTTGCCTAGATACACTTTTTTTTGAGTGGCTTTAGAGCCATCTACATTACTCCATTCGCCCAATTTTTGACCCAAATAATAACCGCTCCAAAAACCGCGATTATACACTTTTTTAAGTTCGTTCATCCATGTTTTTACGCGATCTTGGGTAAAATTTCCTTTGTAATAAGCATCAATAGCTTCGCGATAGGTTTTAATAACGGTGGCAACGTATTCGGGAGCGCGCCCGCGTCCTTCAATTTTTAGCACTTTTATTCCGGTGTCGATTACTTGGTCGAGAAAATCGAGTGTACAAAGGTCTTTAGGCGACATAATGTATTCGTTATCGAGTTCCATTTCAACGCCGGTTTCT
>JALWYP010000340.1 GCA_026992695.1 Flavobacteriaceae bacterium | reverse complement strand
ATACCTACAAACAACGAGCCGGCAAAAATTACAGCAGCAATTATAATAAGTAAGCAGCCACCGGTGGGTACCGCCCATTTCCAATTTCTGGAAAACCAGTTTTTGTGTTGGATAGTTTCGTCCATAATAGTTTGTTTTTAGAATGTTAAAGATACCGATTTTTTAAAATTATAGTTTATTTTTGCCCGCTAAAATATTCAGGTATGAAAAAAGTAGTAGTAATAAGTATTTTTCTTTTTAGTAATTGGGCGATTTCTCAAAACGATTCGATTCCCGAAAAATTAGAAGAAGTTATTATTTCTTCAGAAAGAATAGACCTTCCTTTTTCTGAAAACTCCAGAACCATTCAAGTAATTTCTTTAGAAGAAATTCAACAAAGCACCGCAACCAATGTAGCCGATTTACTCCAAAATAGCGCAGGAATAGATGTGCGAAGAAGAGGAACAGACGGGATGCAGTCTGATATTTATATTAGAGGCGGGCATTTTAACCAAACTCTGATTTTAATAGACGGTATTAAAGTAGAAGATCCGCAAACAGGACACCACACAATGAATGTGATGCCCCCGCTTGAAAATATCGAACGTATTGAGATTATAAAGGGTCCCGCTGCCCGGGTGTTTGGGCAAAATGCTTTTTTGGGAGCCATTAATATAGTTACAAAAAAAACCAAGAAAAAACAGGTAAATGTAACGGCACAAGGAGGCTCTTTTGAGCGTTTATTTCTTGGTGTAGATGCTTCGGCACTAACTAAAAAGGCAGCACATCAGTTATCGTTCTCTGACAATAGCAGTAACGGATACCGCCCCAATACCGATTTTAAAAACCGAAATTATTTTGTAAAAAGTACTATTAATACCAAAAACAATCCGTTTGAAGTTCTTGCTACTTTTCAAGAACGAAAATTTGGGGCTAATAATTTTTATACCAACAATCCGGCTTTTAACGAATACGAAGAAACTCAAACCAGTATCGTTGCCGTTTCAACAAAATACCAAACCGGAAAATGGCAACTAAAACCTTCGGTTTATTGGAAACGGAACCAAGATATGTTCTTGCTAAAGCGAGAAGACCCGAGTTTTTCCAGAAATTTTAATATTTCAAACAAAATAGGAGGGCAACTAAATTCGTCTTATACTTCTAAAATAGGTATTACGGGATTAGGAGTGGATATTTCGCAAGTAAGCTTGTCCAGTAATAATCTGGGCAATCAACAACGTACTATGATAACCGCTTTTGCCGAACACCGGTTTAGCTTGCTTCAAGATAAATTAGATGTTACGCCGGGCGTTTCGGTTAATTATTTTTCAGATTTTGGTTTTCAATCTTTCCCCGGAGTGGATGTAGGATATAAAATAAGCAAAGAAGTGAAAATTTACGGAAATGTAGGTTACTCGTACCGGATTCCTACCTATACCGAAATGTATATTTCTATTCCGGGTTTTCTTTCGGGAAATCCGGATTTGCAACCCGAGAAAGCTTTTTCGCAAGAAATAGGGGCTGCCTATCGTAATACTGTTTTTAACTTTACAACCGCTTTTTTTAGAAGAGAAGCCAAAGACTTAATAGATTATATTAAACAAACCGAAGACAGCCCGTTATTTATAGCGCAAAACATTAGAAAAATTACCACTGTTGGTTTTGAGATGAATACATCCTATTCTTTTTCTGTAAATAATACCAAACAAACACTTAATTTGGGTTACACTTTTTTAGAAGATGATTTTTTCGGGTTAGATGTTTTTGCTTCCAGATATTTAATAAACAGCAGTATGAAACATCAAGTGGTTGCCTCAGGTAATTTTAGCTTTTTTAGAATATTGCAAACCGGAATTTCATACCGATATGTAGAACGCCCCACCAATAGTTATAATGTTGTGGATGCTTCGGTAAGAGCAACTGTAAAAGGGTTTACGTTTTCGGTAATAGGGAATAATATTTTTAATACCTCGTATGTCGAAAAAGCAAATGTGCCTATGCCAAAAGGGAATGTTTTGTTTGGTATAAAGTATCGTTTTCAATAAATAAGTTTAGTATATTAGCATACGTAAAATGTTTACATGAAATTACAACCCGTAGATACTGTCGATACCTTAACCAAAGAGGAGTTTATAGAAAACTATTTTAAACCTCAAAAACCGGTTGTTATTAAACATTTTGTTGATGATTGGGAAGCTGTTAAAAAATGGGATTTTAATTATATTAAGAAAGTTGCAGGAGATAAAACAGTACCACTTTACGATAATCGTCCGGTAGATTATAAAGATGGTTTTAACGAGCCTCATGCTACAATGAAGATGAGTGAGTACATAGATTTGCTACAACGAGAACCCACCAAGTACCGTATTTTTTTGTGGAATATCTTAAAAGAAGTACCTGAGTTGCAAAACGATTTTGATTACCCGGATTTTGGAATCCGTCTTATGAAGGGCTTGCCTATGCTGTTTTTTGGCGGTGAAGATTCTTATACCTTTATGCACTACGATATCGACTTGGCAAACATTTTTCATTTTCATTTTCAAGGAAAAAAACAAGCCATTTTGTTTCATCCTAACCAGACCAAATATTTATATAAAATTCCGCATTCTTTGATAACAAGAGAGGATATTGATTTTGTAAACCCCGATTACCAAAAATGGCCTGCCTTAAAACACGCTAAAGGACTTGTGGCTAACTTGGAGCATGGAAATGTACTTTATATGCCCGAAGGCTATTGGCATTTAATGCGCTATATCACCCCCGGTTTTTCTATGAGTTTGCGCGCCATTGCCCGAAATCCTAAAAACTTGTCGAAGGCGGTTTATAATATCTTTGTGATGCGTCATTACGATAATTTAATGCGAAGAATAAAAGGACAGGATTGGATAGATTGGAAAAATGAAAAAGCCATAAAGAATACTCAAAAAGTTATTGCGGATTAATTAAGAAAATCAAGAGCTTTTACTTTTTAATTTAAGTAAGTTTGTGTGATAGTTAAATTTTAATTAAGTGAATGTACAAGCAAGTAAAGTATTGATTATTATTCCTTGTTACAACGAGGAAAAACGATTGCCGGTAGAGTTCTTTAAATCTTTTGTTAAAGAAAATAAACACATTCATTTTTTATTTGTGGACGATGGCAGTACAGATAATACAGCCGGTGTTTTAAAAAATTTAGCTTCTTACTCCTCACATTTTTCTTTCTTGATTTGTAAAGATAATCAAGGAAAAGCCAATGCCATTCGAGAGGGCATGTTAAGTTTAAAAAATAACGATGGAGATTCGGGTTATCGGTACATTGGCTATTTTGATGCCGATTTGGCAACGCCACTTACCGAAATCCCCTATTTACTTTCCGAAATACAAAAACGCAACCCGAAACCCTTGTTTGTTATGGGTGCTCGTATTGCCAGAATGGGAGCAACCATAAAACGAAAAGCACACCGGCATTATTTGGGAAGGGTTTTTGCAACCTTTGTAAGTATTATTTTAAAACTACCGGTTTACGATACGCAATGTGGTGCAAAACTAATACATTGTTCTATTGCCTTCGATTTATTTAAGGAACCCTTGCTTACCAAATGGCTTTTTGATGTAGAACTTATTGCCAGATTAGAAAACAAAATAGGTGTAGATAAAACCTATCAAGCTATATTGGAAGTACCGCTGAATAATTGGCAAGAAATAGAAGGCAGTAAACTTAAAATTACCGATTTTATGAAAGCCCCTTGGGAGTTGTTTAAAATTTGGAGAACCTATTAAATGAAAACACTAAGAATAAGTATTAATTTTATGTATGCCCTGGCAGTGTTGTTTTTTCTGTCGCTTATTGCGTACGTAAGTTTTTATTTATACGCTTCAACAATAGATGCACATCATTATGCTTTTAACGAAACTTGGTATAACAATGCGGCTCTTAATTTTAAAAACTTAAACGGACGTTGGGCGCAGGGTTTTACAAACGACCATCGGTTTTATATTTACAGAGTACCCACCACTATTTTATTAAATGTTTTCTTTTTCTCATCTATTTGGTACTTTTTTAGCGGTTTGTTTAAAAAATGGGGGTTTGTGTTGGCTTCTCTTTTTTATTTTGCATTGGTGCTTAACAGTTTTAATTTTTACCAAATAGCCTATTTATTAAACACCGCACTTTCTTATACCTTAGGCGAAGGATTGCTATTTTTGTTTTATGGTTATGTTATTAGAAAAGGATTTCCGCTGGAGTTAAAAAAATTAAGCACTTGGTTTTTTTTGGTAACAACCGTTTTTTTAACCGGATTGGTAGAGCATCTTTTCTTTTTAAACATTGGGGTTTTAGGGTTTTTATTGGTTTTTCATTTTTTTGAAAATAAAAAGATAAACAAAGGTATTTTAGTGTATTTGTTGGTTTCGGTTGTGGGAGCATCCGTTACTATTTTTTCGCCCGGATTGCAAAAAAGGCGGGCTGCTACCGCTTTGCGAAACCAACGATTAGGAAGAGATTCCTCTCTGGATTTTGATGCTTTTTTTCAAACGGTACAAAAACACATCGAACTAAATTTAAATTGGGTTACATTGCTACTTTTTCTTTTTGCTTTTGTACTTTTTTTAAATACAAAATCGTTACGATTTCAAATTTCCGGACTAAAACCATTGCAATTTGCATTGGTGATTTTAACCGTTTTAATAACACCTTTTGTTCCCATTTTATTGGGTTATGTGGGTTCAAACGGTTTGGTAGGAATGCCCAAAGCATACAATTTATTTTCGTTTTTAGTGTTGCTTTCGGCAGTATTTTTGGCTTTTTTATTGGCACAAATTGTTCTTAGAAAAGTTGAAGTAAATTCCGTATTAATAAACAGAATAACTTCGTTTATAGCGTTAGGTTTGTTTATTGGCATTGTTTATTCCTTTTTTTACAATACGAAAAATGCGTTGTATTTTCAACAAAGGCAAGTTTTTAGCGGGGATATTCAAAAACCCTATTTTGACGAACTTGCCAGAAGGCAGTACTTAATGGAAACCTACCACCATTACACCGAAAAAACCATTCCGGCACTTTCTATTTCGTATAAAGGAAAAGTTAACGGTGCGCACCGAAGCTTTTTGCCAAGATATTATAACAAACGGTTTAACTCGTATATTCCCATTCATTCTTCGGTTAAGTTGGTAACACCCCGAAGTTTTACAACGCTGTTTCTTATTGAGAATAAACAATTACAACCGCTATAC
>JALWYP010000339.1 GCA_026992695.1 Flavobacteriaceae bacterium | reverse complement strand
GTTGGCAAACCGTTGTTTCTGGTTGAAAGCAGTACCATTTTTGCTTGTAAATCAGTAGCGTTTAATGCGTTTAATAAAGAAAGATTTATTTCGCTGATACTCCCCGTTTTGTTTTGAAAGGCTTTTATAACATTGTTAGAAAAAATTGCATAATTTCCATTCCAATTAAAATGATTTTGAATAAAATAAAATGTTTTCTTTGCCCTTTCTAATTCATTACTTATCATAGTAATTTTTTCAGGAATATTATCTTTAAAAAATTTCTTATACCCTATTTCTCTCCCTAAATTATCATCAAACTTTATTTCTTTATCTACATCTTTCCAGGTGCGAGAATAAAGGTGAAACATTCCTTGAAAATCGGTAAAACTTTTTAATTGATATCGAATACTCGATATGTAATTTTCTTTGGAAAGCATATAATCTTCCATCTCAAATTCAGGGATGTTGGTCATTGCATAAACACTTACTTCACAATCGGCATCTTGGGAGGATAACGGAATAGTAAAACAATGGGTTTTTATTGAAGCTTCATTAATGTATAAATCACGATTTCCTACTAGAGCTCTATTGTACTGGTAATTACCCGGGATTTCGGCTATAAATTCACTATATAATTTAGGTATTTTTTCTTGAAAATACCAAGTGCCAAAATTAAAAAAGAAGGGAGATTGAATGGTGTATTCAAACTCTAAAACACTTCCGTTTTTTATATTTGGAAAAGTAAATGTTGTTTTCGTCCAGTTTTTTGAAACATCAACTTTAAAAAATTTATCTTTTGCAACAAATTGAGTCTGGTTTTGGTTGTGTGTAATAGCTTTAATAGAAACTATTTTTTCTCGGCTATCTTTTCCTTTGTACAAATAAATTTCGACATTTTTTCCTGAAAATTTTTCGGCATTTATAACCTTAAATTTTTTATACACTTTTTTAAACAGATAAACATAATTGTTTTGAATATCGACATAATTTTTACCACTTTCAAACAGCACAACTCCCGATGCATTGGGGAAAAGAGTTGTTTCTGTGGCTAATAATTCATTTTGGGTAGGTTTCCCGAATGTAGCTGTTAATCGTGTTTGCGCAAAGCTTGCAGAACAAACAAAAAACGTTAAAAATAATAGTGATTTTTTCATATTTCTTACTCTTCTCCTTTTAAAATTAATAATGGAATACTTGTGTGAAAATCTTTTTTTAAGATAACATTTCGATCCCATAATTTTTTAAAAAACCCTCTTTTTCTTCTAATTACGCATAACAAATCGGGATTATGAGATTGAAAATGTTCTAAAACCCCTTGAAACAGGGTCGCATTTTTAGTTACTTTAAACGATACTGCCAGATTTTTTAGATTGGGATCTATTTCTACTTCATTTTTGGATAAATCCGGCGTAACAACTTGTAAAATTTTTAGCTTCGCCGAAAATACCTGAACAAAAGTTTTTAACATATTAAATAGTCCTTCTTTTTCAAGATGACCATTTTTTAACGCTAAAAGAATCGTTTCAAATTTTCTAAATAAATATCCTTTAGGGACAATTAATAGTGGAATATTTGTTTGTTTAACCAATTTTGAAGCTACTTTCCCTAAATACACTTCTTCTTTTATATCGATACTTTGTGGCGAAAGTATTACTAGATCTATGTTTAGTTTTTCAGATAGTCGTTTAATTCCCTCAAAAGGGTCACCTTTAATCGGTTTGGCAATTACTTCAACACCTTTGGTGTCAACCTGTGTTAATACTTGTTGTAATAAGTCTTCGCTTTCTTCAATTAATAGTTGATTTACCTTTGTAAGTCCGGCAACTTTAGAAAATTCTTTGTAGAGATTAATAACATAAACCCTGGCTCCTGTCATTGCTGCAAAATTAATAGCATATTTTAGGTTATTAACTCCGTTTTCTTTATTTCCGATTGGGACAAGTATGTTTTTCATTTTTAGTAGTGGTATTTATCTGTAACTTTGTGAAAAAATATAGCGAATAAATGATTCGTCTTGCAAATATACACGAAATACCCAAAATATTGCATATTACAAGGTCTTGCGCTAAAGAAATGATGCAACAAAACATTTTTCAATGGAGTGAAAAATACCCTACTAAAGAACTTTTTTTGCAAGACTATCAAAGAAATGAATTATATGTAAAGGAACTTAATAATATTATTATAGGCTGTATTGTTTTAACTTCTAAAATAGACGCACCTTACAAAACAATATCCTGGTTAACACCTAATAATAATAATTTATATGTTCATCGTCTAGCAGTGCACCCTAATTTTCAACACCAAGGAAATGCTCAAAAATTAATGACTTTTGCAGAAGATTTTGCTTTAAAAAACAACTATGTATCGATTCGTTTAGACACCTTTAGTCAAAACAAACGCAACCAACAATTTTATGAGTTAAGAGGATATCAAAAAGTTGGGAAAGTGTATTATTTAAATCAATGCAATGACCCGTTTTATTGTTACGAACGCCTATGCAACAAATAGATATTTCGTTTAAACGCATACAGCAATTAGCTATCCCTGCCATTTTATCGGGCATTGCAGAGCCTATACTTTCTGCTACCGATGCTGCAGTTGTGGGCAATATCCCGCAAATAGGAACCGAATCATTAGCTGCGGTTGGGATTGTAGGCACTTTTCTCTCTACAATTATATGGATTCTTGCGCAAACCCGAAGTGCCATATCGGCAATTATTTCGCAAAAATTAGGTGCCGGAAAAATAAAATCGTTAACAACATTTCCGGTGCAAGCCATCGTGTTTAATGTGTTATTAAGTGTGTTTTTATTGTTTGCCACTTATTTTTTTGTGGAAGAAATATTTGTATTTTTTAAAGCAAAAGGAACCATTCTTACATTTAGTTTAGACTATTATTACATTCGTGTTTGGGGGTTTCCGTTAACCCTGTTTACCTTTGCGATATTCGGGATTTTTAGAGGGTTGCAAAACACGTTTTACCCTATGATTATTGCCATTATCGGGGCGGTATTAAACATCGGGTTAGATTTTTTATTGGTGTATGGAGTTGAAGGAGTCATAGAGCCAATGAATGTAAAAGGAGCTGCTTGGGCGAGTTTAATTTCACAGGCGGTTATGGCATTGTTATCCCTTCTTTTTTTATTGAGAAAAACAAAGGTATCCTTGCGTTTAGGAAAAAAATTACATCCCGAAATCAAACAATTGGTTTCTATGAGTTTTAACCTGTTTGTACGATCCATTGCTTTAAACATTGCACTTATTATAGCCACGCGTGAAGCTACCTCGTTAGGTAAAAATTATATTGCCGCACACACAATTGCTATGAATTTATGGCTGTTTTCCGCTTTTTTTATTGATGGTTACGGTGCAGCAGGTAATATTTTGGGAGGAAGACTTTTAGGAGCAAAACAATATAAAAAACTGTGGACGCTAACAAAGCGGGTAAATATATATAATTTGGTTATTGCGCTTATGTTAGCAACTATAGGATTGCTTTTTTATAACCGGTTAGGAGCTGTTTTTACAAAAGACACAGCGGTTCTTTCGGTTTTTTACGGGGTCTTTTATTTGGTGTTACTTTCGCAACCGGTTAATGCTCTCGGATTTACCTTAGATGCTATTTTTAAAGGACTGGGAGAAATGAAGTTTTTACGAAACATACTTCTTGCATCTACGTTTCTGGGCTTTGTTCCAACCATACTTCTTTGTAATTATTATAATTTAAAACTAAAAGGTATTTGGATTGCTTTAATAGTTTGGATTGCGTTTAGAGCCACCGGTTTATTAATTAAATTTAAAAATAAATATTACCCAAAAGCAAAATTATAAAAACAATACCTTTGCAGAAGAAATTCAAAAATAATGAAGATTAGAATCACCAAACAATTTTCTTTCGAAACCGGACACGCACTCTACGGCTATGACGGGAAATGCAGGAATGTGCACGGGCATAGTTACAAACTTTATGTTACGGTTATTGGCAAACCCATTACCGACACGAATAATGTGAAATACGGTATGGTTATCGATTTTGGCGACCTTAAAAAAATGGTTAAAACCAAGATTGTAGATGTCTTTGACCACGCCACCGTTTTTAACAAAAACACACCACATGTTGAGTTAGCGCACGAGTTAGAAAAACGAGAACACCGCGTGTTGTTAGTAGATTATCAACCTACCAGCGAAATGATGTTATTAGATTTTGCAAATATTATAAAAGCCGAGTTGCCGTCACACATAAAGTTGCACTCCTTAAAATTACAAGAAACCAACAGCAGCTATGCAGAGTGGTTTGCTAACGATAATTAGGGTGTTCCCCTGACCCTATCGGTCAGGGTCGGGCTATCGCTGCTACATGGTAGCTTAGCTCTATCCCTAACACAAAAAATTAACGTACATTTGTTTTATGCAAATACCTCAAGGAAAAAAAGTTTATTTCTCCAGCGACAATCACTTGGGAGCACCTACTTATAAAGAGAGCCTTCCGCGTGAAAAAAAATTTGTACAATGGTTAGATGAGGTAAAAAAAGATGCTGCAGCCATTTTTTTACTCGGCGATTTATTTGACTTTTGGTTTGAATACAAAACCGTTGTACCAAAAGGCTTTGTACGTGTATTGGGTAAACTTGCCGAAATAACAGACTCAGGAATTCCAATCTATTTTTTTGTAGGCAATCACGATTTATGGATGCGCGATTATTTTGAAAAAGAACTTAACATACCGGTTTACTTTCAGCCCAAAGAATTTTCCTTTAATAACAAAACCTTTTTAATAGGTCATGGCGACGGAAAAGGTCCCGGAGACAAAGGTTACAAACGAATGAAAAAAGTATTTACCAATCCGTTTTCAAAATGGTTATATCGTTGGCTTCATCCGGATATAGGTATGCGTATTGCCCAACACCTCTCTACCAAAAACAAACTTATTTCGGGCGAAGAAGACAAAACTTTTTTGGGTAACGAAAAAGAATGGCTCGCTCTTTATGCCAAACGAAAACTTGAAACAAAGCATTATGATTATTTTGTTTTCGGACACCGGCACCTTCCTATGGAAATTAAAGTAGGAGAAAATTCTACCTATTTTAATCTTGGCGATTGGGTAAACCATTTTACTTACGGCGTTTTTAATGGCACTACTTTTGAATTAAAGAAATACAAATAACTAATTTTTTATGAAAACCCTTATCTCAACGCTGTTTTTTGTAGCAAGTATATCCC
>JALWYP010000338.1 GCA_026992695.1 Flavobacteriaceae bacterium | reverse complement strand
GTTTTTAATAAAATCTTTAAGTACAAATACGCCGCCAAATGCTTTTGTGTAAAACGAAGTAATAGGTACTTTAATGGGTTGAAGTTCTAATTTTCTATCGCGCAAATCGCCAAAAGATCGAGCAGATTGTAGGAGTTTTTTATGCAAATCTTTATCGATAAAATTATTTTCTTCATAAAAATTGGTAATAAGTTTTTTTTGCTGTTGTTGTTTTACGTCCAGATCATTGGTTATTTTAAACGTGATGGTTATTTCGTTATAACCCAGTAAATCATAGGCTTGATAATACGTATCGATATGTTGGTCAAAATTGATGCAAATGGCACTATCTTTAGTAATGTCGTGTATTTCTTTTCGGTAAGCCGAAAAAACCGTTCGCATTAAATCTTTATCAAAGCTATGAAACGGCATATACACCGGTTTGTTTTCTTGTTGTGGCGAAACAATAATGGCATTGGTATTGGCATCACCAATATTCAAATAATAAGCATTTTTCTTTTCATCTGAAACCTCTGGACTCCACCCCATTGCATCTATAGAAATGTTTTTTAATGCCGTAGGTGTTACACCTAAAACTGCCAAGCAATCGTTGTACCTGTTTACCAACGAGCCGGAAAGCATTACTAGCTCTCTCCCAAATAATCCCGCTTGTTGTAACTTTTCCATAGGTATTTGTTTGTGAAAAGATTTTAGGGTTTTACTAATTTTTATCTAATTTTTTTCTTGCTTCTAATTGCACTTGCATTTCGTGAATACGTTGTTCTACTTTGCGTTTAAAATCGGTATCTGCAATGGTTGCCACGTTATCGATATAACGTATTACTTCTTGGCGTCTAATATCTGAAAAACTTAATCCTTTCATATTTTGATTCATTAAATCTTGAAGCATCGTAAACTTGGTATCATAATCCTTTTTAAAATAATGTTCCGGATTTTCAAACCATTGTTCCGGAAGGTCAAAATCGGTTAACCGAAGCGAAACAGCACTTTGTATATTACGAATGTCTCTTGAGGAGAAAAACGGAAATGCTTCTTGCATGTTTTTATACAACTGGGCATAAAAAAGGTGTTGGTTGTCTTGATATTTAGCTTCAGTTTTATTATAAATCTCCAACACTTTTTCTTCCGAAGGTTTTTCAACAGCATCTAATATTTCGCCTAGATTTTTAGCTAAGCCCTGTTCGCTTAAAAAAGTATAATCAGGCGGATTTTTCATATTTATAAAACCGGGCATCGTATTTTCCAATTTTCGCCACCATAAATAATCTTGGTCAATAAAATCGGGAATGGTACGTGCGCCATCTATTTTAAAACGAGCCTGTACTCTAGAAATTACCGCTTTATCCAGCATTTCGGGTAAGTTGGTAAATAGCCCTATGGCACTGTTACCGTAATTAACGGCGTAAGCACCTTCGGTGTAGCGTAAAAACACACCTATTACTTCTTTAACACCGGCAGAAACCCCTTGTTCGGTACGCTCTTGCAAATTGTTTTCGGCATCGTCTATGGGTGCAAAAATTAGTTTGGTTGGGTCTTGCATGGGTTTCATCCATTGCACCATCTTTTCGGCAGAGCCTCCTTGAAACGTAGAGATTAATGTGTCGGGCATTGGGTGAAACAAAAAAGGAATATCCAAAACATCACAATGTTCTTTTAACTTGGTTGCAATGGCGGCAATGAGCATACTTTTTCCGGTTCCGGGAATTCCGTATCCCATAAAAACCGGCATAAAACCACCTAATTCTTGAAACGGGTTTTTCTTTGCTTGAAAATCGTAACTCATTAAGCGTTCGGTTAAACGACGTGCAAAGTGTTTGGCATCACGGTTACCTACAATTTCTTCAAATTTGATTTCATTAAAAGCAACACTTTTGGCTGTTCCTTCAAATATATTTTCCCAACCCGAAATGGTAAACTCACTTTTTTCAAGTTTATAGGTTCGGTCTGTTATTACTTCGGTGTATTCAAGCGATGCAACGCGTTGTTGAATTTCGGATAGTACGGCTTCAAAAAACACTACGGTAAAATCTGCCATAGCAACATCGGAAGTGATGATTTCGGGATGATTAATGTATTTATCGTAATAAAACAACATACTTGAAACTCCTTTTAACGGCGAGAGTAATGAAAGTTCGGGAATGCCCGAAAATTTATTTTTCATTACACTTAAATCATCAGAAGCATAGGGTTTTATTAAATGCAAGGTGTAGTATGCCAATCCAAAAAGCATAAATGCCGTGGCGGTTTGTAATTTAGAGTCGTATTCTCTTCGTTGTTGGCTATCGAAGGTTGCTTTTCGTTCGTTTAGCATCGTTAATCCGGAAGCATCAAAATAGCTGTCTTTTAACCAAATCGCCAATGTGATTCCTTCTTGCAAGGCATATAACGATTGATTGAGATGCAAAGGTATTGCCACCGAATTGGGCAACAATCTCTTTTTAAGTTTTAAGATACTCTTTGAAACCGAAACGACATTGGAGGTATGATTTCCGTTTGCTTTAGAAAGGTATAAAAGAATGGAATCGTTGTCTTTGTTATTATCTCTGCTTTTTGCTTTAAAACCTTGCTCCCATTCAATACTTTTAAGATACGAAGTAGCCTCGTCTCTTAGTGTGTCGAGTTCTGAAAGTTTAATGGGAAAAGTACTGTTTCGTTCCATACATTATTTTTTTAAAGGAGCTATTTCAATGGGTTTTTTAGATAGTTTATCCAGTTCGTCTGTAACCGAATCGTAAAAAACTTGTTGTACTTGATGCGTAGCAAACAAGTATTTTTGTTGTTTTTGCGATTCCCAAATTTGAAGGTATTGTTTGTTAAAAAAATTACCTTCAGAAAATTTTCCGGTAGATTGTATTTCGTCAATTTTTAATGAAACGGCAACGCTTTCTAACGGAAGGGTTTTATTTACAATAGCTTTTAATAAAGCGTGTGTAAAAAGCAATTCGTCTTTGGCAAAAACCGTATGCAAGGGTCCCAAATCTATTTTTTTTACTCGTTTCGGAAACACTTTTTTAAGTTTTTTATCTATCGCATACGCCATGGTATCTAAACTCATATTGCGATCGGCTACGTTTTCTAATACTTCGTATATATTTTGAGTGTAATCATCTAATGTGGTTTTGTGCAAATTAAAATACATAAAACAAATAAAAGGACGATTAAGGGTTACGTCGTAAAAAGCCCAACTCACCAAATATTGTGCTTCCGGATTGTTTTTTATTTCAATTATTTTGCCTTGTATAAATCGTTTAAAGATGTATTTTTTATCAACCGATTTATAATAAATTACCGAAGCAGCTTGCGATAATTTGTGCTCGGGTATTTCTTTCTTTTCTTTTAACAAACTGTTTAAAAATTGATTTTTTAGGTCTTCAATTTTAGGTAGTTTTGAAAGAAATTCGTGTTTGAGTTCCAGATCGTTTAACAAATACCGGAACTCTAAATAGTTAGGCAAACCCGATTCGGTTAAATCGATTCGCATTTTTTCCTCTTCATCATATAAATATTTAATACGAAACGCTTCAAGCGAATACAGTAACAACTCGCAATATTGCTCTATAAATTTGGCTTCAATAGCATTGCATATTTTATGATTGGTAATGCCTTTTATTACTTCTTTAAAAGCGTGTTTAACAATTTTAAAATATACCTTGTACTGTTGTTTGGTCTCTAAAACCGCACTATCGAGTGGCGTAACAATTTGATTTATTGACATGAGTTATTATCCTAACAAATCATCTTCTTCTTTTGGTGGTTCGGGTGTGTTGGGTGTTTTTCCTGTTTCGCCCGGATTTGTATCTTTATTGGCATAATATTCTTCAAAAATTTCTTTCATATCGATACCGTATCTATCGGCAAATTCTTCTTGAATAAGTTTATCTTTTTCTCTAATTTCTTGTAAGGCTTCGGCATAACTGGAATAAACTCCTTGCATAATTTTTTCGTGAACCGGAATGTTGTCCATCATTTCTTGGCGTGCTTTTGCACTGGCAGAATGCATAGAAGCAAGTGTTTTACCAATATGCTCGTCGGTTTTTACACCAAGATGTTCAAGAATAGCTGCAAACTCTTGGTCTGTTCTTGCCTTTAATGCCACCACATAGCCATCGTAATATTTTAAACGTTCGTCGGTATCACTTTTTAGTTTGGCGCGATGTGTTTGAAGGTTACTACGCAAAGAAGTAAGTACTTTTATGGTTAAGTTATGCTTGTGTACAAAACTGTCTTTACTGGCTGCCAGGGTGGTATAGGCATTTTTTAAACCTTCTAACTCTTCTACCTTTTGCTCAATGGTTGTGATTTTCCCAATCGCTTCTGAGTATGCGGTAGATTGTTTATCTGAAATTTCTTCTAAAGCTTGTCTGGCTTGTTTTAAAAGTGCGTATTGTTCTTCGAGTTTTTCTTCGGTTTCTTTTTTCTTTTGTAAGGCTTTGGTGTGGTTTTTACTTGCCTCAACAATTGCATCTTGTAGTTTATCCTCTACTTCTTTGATTTCGATTTCTCTATTTTTTAAACGCGAAACTGCTGCTTGACTTTTGTATGATAATTCGCTAAGGAGCGTTTTTACGTCGGCAGTTTCAATACGTTGCTGAAACATTTCTTTGGCTTTTAAATCGGCTCCTTCTCGCACTTTTTTTGCGGCTTCCAATTCTTGTTGGCGTTTTTTAATTTTTGATTTTCGTCCCCAAAGGTTATTCCACCAATTGTCTTTTACATTTTCGGCATCTTCAAGGGCTATTTTGGCTCTTTCTAATGCTTTTTGAGCATTGTCTATAACTTTTTGCTCATCGGCATTAAGAGTAGAAAATTTTTCAAAAATAATTCCTACCTCATCTTGGTAATCGGTAAGGTCTTTAATTGCATCAAGCAGTGATTTTCTGTCTTGTTCTGCCATTGTTACCACATCGTCAAGTGTGGCATTAAGAATTTTTTGACGCATTTGCGGGTCGTCTTCCAGTGCCAATTTGGCTTTCATTTGGTCAACGGTTTTCCCCCAGTTTATATCTACTTTTTCTTTTTCGTTTGAAGTAGATTCGGTTTCTAATAAATCAAAATCATCAGACATATTGTAGTTAGTTTTTAAATGAATAATTAATGTAAAAAATTTGAAGCGTCAATTTCGGTAAAAAAATTGATTTGTAAAACAGAAATGAATGATTATCTGCTTTTTTGTTAAAAAAATATAGTTTTAGGGTAAAATTTCG
>JALWYP010000337.1 GCA_026992695.1 Flavobacteriaceae bacterium | reverse complement strand
CGAAGGAGACAAAGTAGAATATGTTGAAGAAGAAGGCAGAAAAGGAGTGGTTGCTGCGCAAGTGCGCGTGATACACGACTAAGATATATAGTATTTAGATTTAGAAACCCTTCAAAACAATGTTTTGAAGGGTTTTTTTACCCGAAAAATTCACGAAATTTTTTAACCAATAGGCACTGCCAACATTTCTAAGTCGGGGTTTCCCTCATTTTCTCCTATAAATGTACTAATATAATTCACTCCGTTTTTATTATATGAATAATGCGGGTTAATTCAAATTTCTTTTTTCAATAAAAAACCGTTTGATTAATGTAGAAGCCTCTTTTTCCATTATTCCTCCTTCTAATTTGGTTTTGGGATGGAGCTTTGTATTTAAATTTATACAACCCCTTTGTTTATCTCTTGCTGCATATACAATTCGGGATATCTGACTCCAAAACAAGGCTCCTGCACACATTTGGCAAGGTTCTAATGTTACAAACAACGTACACTTTTGAAGATATTTTCCGCCCAAATAATTAGCCGCAGCAGTTATGGCTTGCATTTCGGCATGAGCCGTAACATCATTTAACGTTTCGGTTAAGTTATGAGCACGTGCAATGATTTGATTATGACTTACAATGACCGCTCCAATAGGAACCTCGCCTTTTTCATAAGCAACTTGAGCTTCTTGCAGGGCTTTTTTCATAAAATAACTGTCATCAAAGGGCTTTATCATAAACTTACTATTGTTGTTGTCTTCAAATATAACACCAATTCTTAATAAAAGTTAGACCAAAATTATTTTATATTTTAGAATTGTTACTACCAATACAGAATAAGAATAATTCAATGAGAAAACTTAAAATTGAACTATATTTAATTCGTATTTGGTATAAATTAAAAAACATCAAAACAAAACCAGTATCTTTGCATTATGGTAAAAAAACTGCTTGATAGCATACAATCACCCGATGATTTAAAAAAACTTGAAAAAGAAAAACTGCCCGAATTAGCAAAAGAATTAAGAGCGTATATCATTCAAATTATTGCTGCTAAAGAAGGGCATTTGGGTGCCAGTTTAGGTGTTGTAGAATTAACCATAGCTTTGCATTATGTTTTTAACACTCCCAATGATGTATTGGTATGGGATGTGGGACATCAAGCATATGCACATAAAATACTTACCGGCAGAAAAGATATATTTCATACAAACAGGCAGTTAAACGGAATTAGCGGTTTCCCGAAAAGAACCGAAAGTCCTTATGATGCATTTGGAACCGGACACAGTAGCACATCTATTTCGGCTGTTTTGGGTATGGCAATTGCATCAAAAATTTCAGAAAATAAAACAAAACAACATATTGCCGTAATAGGCGACGCTTCTATTGCCAGCGGTATGGCTTTTGAAGCATTAAATCATGCCGGAGTAAGCAACACCAATATTCTAATAATCTTAAACGATAATGCCATTGGAATTGACCCAAGTGTTGGCGCGTTAAAAAACTATTTTACGACAGTAAAAGAAGGTAACACGACTTCCGATACTATTTTTGAAGCATTAAATTTTCATTATTCGGGTCCTGTGGATGGTCATAATTTAGACTTACTTATAAAAGAATTAGAACACTTAAAAACCATTAACAAGCCTAAAGTTCTTCATATTATCACAAAAAAAGGAAAAGGGCTTCGTCAAGCTGAAGAAAATCAAGTTACCTATCATGCTCCCGGGAAATTTGATGCTCAAACCGGCGATTTAATTAAAAAAAACAATCCTTCGCTTCCTTCAAAATTTCAAGATGTTTTTGGTGAAACCTTAGTAGAATTAGCAAAACAAAACAAAAAAATTATTGGAATTACTCCGGCGATGCCTACCGGAAGCTCCTTAAAATTAATGATGGAAACCTTCCCCGAAAGAGCTTTTGACGTAGGAATCGCCGAACAACATGCCGTAACTTTTTCCGCCGGAATGGCTACACAAGGTTTCACGGTTTATTGTGCAATTTATTCTACTTTTTTACAACGTGCCTATGACCAAGTCATTCACGATGTTTGTTTACAAAATATTCCGGTTGTTTTTTGCATAGACAGAGCCGGTTTGGTAGGAGAAGACGGTGCTACTCACCACGGTATTTTTGATATTTCTTTTTTAAGGTGTATTCCTAATCTTATTGTATTTGCACCCCGAAATGAAATTGAATTACAAAATATTTTATTTACTGCTCAAAGTATAAAAAAACCAATAGCCATAAGATATCCCAGAGGAAGAGGAAATTTATTATATTGGAAAAAACCTTTTAAAAAAATTGATATTGGAAAAGGTGTTACACTAAAAGCGGGAACAAAAATCGCTGTTCTTTCTATAGGAACCATTGCAGACAACGTAACAAAAGCCATTTATGAATTAGGCGAAACGAAACATATCGGGCATTATGATATGCGATTTATAAAACCTCTGGATGAGGAATTATTGCATACTATTTTCACATCTTATAAAATTATTATTACAATAGAAGATAGTGTTAAACATGGTGGTTTTGGCAGTGCAATACTTGAATTTGCTTCTGAAAACGGATATACTCAACCTATTGAAATAGTAGGAATTTCGGATACTTTCCCCGAACATGGTACTGTTGAAGAGCTACAAGAATTATCCGGCATATCGATTAATCAAATTGCTGAAACTTTAAAAAAACACTTATAAAAAAACCGCCCGTAAGGGCGGTTAATAATACGTAGTTTAAAGTTACTAATTAATAATTAATTTGACTGTGTGTGAGTAGTTATTTCCATTGATTTGAACAACATATACCCCGACTTTAAGTCCGCTTGTTTGAAGGGTAACCGTATCTTGTAAATCAACATTTTTTGAAAACACTTTTCTGCCATTAATATCATAGATAGCAATCGTTACATCACCAACGTTAAGAACCGTTTTAACATTAATAGTTCCTTTAGAAGGGTTTGGATAAATTAAGAAGTTATTTTCATACGAGCCTCTATCTCCTGTAGACAGCGTACAATCCGGTCCCGAAGGAATATCGAATGCCTCTGTTTGATCGGTAGAGCTAAAGGCACTCCCTTGCGATGCGCTTAATCCCAAGCCTCTATTTGCAAAAGTTTCCCAGATTAAACAACGATTTGCTCCACCATTTAATAATTCATCAGCTTCTAAAATAGCATCTCTTCCGTTTACAAAACCGGGAGAGCAATTTTGTAATTTTAAACCATCCATCACCAATTGCATAACCATATTATTTCCTCCTGTACCGTTATAAAAATCTGGATCGAAACCATACTCATCTACAAAAGCCCAAGTTAAATCCCATATCATTGTCGCCCAAACGGTTCCTATTGCATGTACTCCATTAAGATTTTGAACATCTCCATACGTATAATTATTAATCGCAAAATCTGTAGAATATTTTTTGGCTCTAATACCAGTTCCTGTAATCGGTTGACCTGCTACATATGTACCTATACCTCTACCATCTGTACCTTGATCTCCAGGTTTCATTGTAAGAATAAGTCCAAACCAATCGCTCCATCCTTCTCCCATTTGTTCAGCATTTTGAAGACAACCAGAATTGTTGGGACCTCCAGTAAGTCTATTTGTAATTCCATGTCCGTACTCATGCATAATTATACCATTGTCTAAATCACCATCTTTCTGAAAAGGTGGTGCTTCTGTTAAGGTGGCACTAATAGTTGCTCCTCCCTCTAATTCTGTAATTATAGCTTCTCCATCTGCTTGACCTATCATTATGGAGGGAATTGTAACGCTTCCTCCCACAGCTCCAGCACCCATCACAATTGGTGCGCCCGGAACATTATTAATCATTATTACAGCCACAGCGCCTTGATTCTCAGCAGCTAACACTTTAAACCCGAATTCACATTCGCCTCTTCTAATTACAACTATTTTTCCATTTAAGGATCCTCCATTAGTAATTGGGTCGCAAGCATCATTTTCGTCTGTAGAAACTCCAGAATTATCATCCAAAACCAAAGCTAAGTTTGCTGTCAAACCGGGTGCAACGGGTAATGGGCTCCCAAATCCTGCTTGAAGCCCTGTATAATTTCCTGCTAAGGGTCCGTTATTAATAGTTAAAGGATCACCTGGTGCACCAGATGCACTCCACAAAAACATTTGCATTCTAGGATTATTTCCCTCGGGTGGAGTAGCAAAATTTGCGTTATTAAAACCACTTCCGTCTTGCGCGTCTGCATTTACAGAATCACTTCCTACACCTCCATTTCCATAATTGTTTTCTTGAAAGTTGCCTCCTTGTTCATCAAATCCGTATTGATACCATACATCATGCATCATATTATTTGTATAAAATAAATTTACAGTATTGGCATCTAAAACATTTTGAGGGTGTGTGTTTTCGTTAAATAGAAAATTAAAATCCAATCCTGCTCCCCCATCGGGTGAATTGCCCACACCATTATTACCGTCTATATCTTCTTGAGCCCAAACATTGTTTCCTCTGGTAATAGTAAACTCTGCTCCGGAAGCTCCATTTGTGTCATGCCAGCCAAACGGAGAAGCAGTTGCATTTGATGGATTCGGAATTAAAGAACTAGCACCGTGATTAGGGCTCTCGATAGGCAATGGGTATACATTATATTGATTTCCTCCCATTATATTTTCTTCTTCAACGGTAGGGAATAAAATACTTGCATTACTATATTGTATAACACCTGATTTGTTTTGTTCAGGGGTTCCAAAATCACAAGAAACTACCCAATCGTGTTTGCTTATTAATTCGCCGGTAATGGCATCAATCCTTACATTGTAGTAGTTTTGAGAATTTAATGTATAAATACTAATGTCCCACGCTAATTTAAGTTTGGTGTTTTCTTCGACGGGCTGAAATACCAATTTTACAGGAATGTTTTCTTGCGAAATACCACCGGTATTAAAAACATATTGTTGTTGAGAAATCGTTTCAATGAGTTGAATACCTGAAGGACTTCCTAATCCTAAAGCCTCAGATGCTTTTAATATGGCTGTCTGAGCCGAAATTGATGGTGTTGTAGCATTAATTTTTTCTTGTATATTTTCAATAAAAGAAAGATTTGCATTTACTACCTGCCCATTTTTAATGGCAAAACTTGAAACCGTATTAAAAATAGCTATATTTTGGTATTGTTGGGTTATATAGACATTTTCTAAGTTCATGCTTTTAGAAAAGCTGTGAGAATCCAGTTTTAAGTTTGAATAATCTTGTTCGCTTAGTTGATACTG
>JALWYP010000336.1 GCA_026992695.1 Flavobacteriaceae bacterium | reverse complement strand
GTGCTATTTTTTTATTTTTTTGTACTTTGAAAGATGAATCTAAAAGTATGATATCTATCATATTTATAGAATTTTGTATCTTTATTTATTAAATTATAATTTTTAATATGTTTATAGGTCATTATGCTGCAGCATTTGCATTAAAAGGAGTAGAGAAAAAGGCTTCGTTAGGGATGCTTTTTATAGCAACACAATTTGTAGATATCTTGTTTTTTCCGTTTGTTGTAACCGGTATCGAACGTTTGACGTTTGTTAAAAACTATACAGAAGTAAATAATTTTTATATGAATTATTACCCTTTTACACATTCACTGCTTGCTTCAATACTATGGGGTTTTCTTTTTTACTTGGTGTATAAATTTTTAATTTTAAAACAAAAACCTAATACCGGAAAGATTGCTCTGGTTATGGGACTTGCAGTAGTATCGCATTGGTTTACCGATCTTATTGTGCATACAGCCGATTTACCACTATTTTACGGAAAACCAAAATATGGATTTGGACTTTGGAATTATAAAAATGCAACCTTTATAACCGAGGCCGTATTGTTGCTTATTGGATTTTTATATTACCTTTCTAAAACTAAACCAATTACAAAATCCGGAAACTTTTTAGGATGGTTTTTTGTACTATTTCTTATTTTAATAAACTTTTTAAACTTGTATGTATTACCGGCAAATGAAGATATAGGTTCTTTAACCGTTTCTGCTCTCATTGCGTATTTCTTGTTTGCCATTTTAGCACAATTCATCGATAAAAAAAGAACATGAAAATGATTTATATCATTTCAAATCGTTGTGAGAAGTTGTAACTTTAATCAAAATTTAAACTACTTGAGTTATGAAAAATATAAAATTTAATAAGGCAACAGATGATTTTGGAAAAATAATTTTAAAACTCATCCCACAAGTTTATCCCTATGTAAAACACAGGTTGTATGTTTTTGAAACCAAAGGGGTTATTCCTAGAAATATGTACAGTCCCAGCGGGGTAATAGATGATGCAATTGTTTTAATGTATGAAAATTACAAAGATGATAAAACAGACGAAAACTCAGTACGCATTGCACTATTTACTTTTTGCGATAGTGAATTGAAAAAGCTAGGTAAAAATGAAAAATTTCATAAAAGTACAATGAGTACACGTGATATTTTAAATAATGAATTAAAGCAATTGGAAGAAAAATTTACGATAGATGGTAATTTTGATTTAATTATGGAAGAAGAACTCGATGATATTTCGTACCATCAAGAAGATTTTAAAAAGAAGGTGTATTTATATGAAGATACTCAAAAACAAATTATTAAAGCACTTGATTTATCTTCGGAAGAAGTTGTACTTACCGAAAAACAACGCTTGGCACTCAACAATATCTATCATTGGCTACCCGAAGAAACCTCTAATGTATTGGATATGTTTGTTTTTGGTAAGTTAACTTATGAGGAAATTGCTATCGTAAAACAAGCAGATGAATTTGATATAAAAAAGAATATTCAGGAGGTAAGTAGCTTAATACGAAAGAATCTAGAGTAATTTTTTTAATTAAACAACGGTAAACATGAGTCCAAATTTATAAATTTAGACTCATGTTTTTTTTATTAGGGATGTGTTTTGGAGTTTTATAAATTTTTTTAAGTAATTTTAAAACAAATTAAAAAAAATGAAACATTTTAGTCTTCCTAAATTAAGTGCAACTTTAATAGGTTTTTTAGTTTGTACGCTAATTTCTTATTCCCAACAACGAAATTTATCTAATTTACCCACAGAAACCCAAGACGATGATTATATTTCTGTAAACAAAGAATCCATGCAAAAACAACCGGGTTATTATTTTAAAAGCACATCATATTTTACATCACAGGTAAATGTGGACGGCTCGGGGAATGATATGGTAGGAGATGCGGCAAACGAACCTTCAATTGCAGTAGACCCTACTAATCCCAATCGTATTGTTATTGGTTGGCGACAATTTGACACTACTGCCAGTAATTTTAGGCAAGCAGGTTATGGGTATTCTCTAGATGGTGGTTTAACGTGGACGTTTCCGTCTGTAATTAACCCTGGAGTGTTTCGGTCAGATCCTGTGCTGGATTACGATACCGACGGCAACTTTTTTTATAATAGTTTAACCTCAGGTTTTATGTGCGATGTTTATTCAATTACAGATGGAGGAGTTTCTTGGGGAGTGCCGATTTCTGCTTTTGGAGGAGATAAACAATGGATGCGTGTAGATAGATCTGGAGGAGCCGGAGATGGAAATATTTATGCAAATTGGAATATTAGTTTTACTACTTGTTCAGGCGACTTTACGCGTTCCATCGATACTGCAAATAGTTTCGAGCCTTGTGTTACTGTTTCTGCTTCTCCACGATGGGGAACACTTGCTGTAAATAATGCCGGAGATTTATTTATTTCGGGAACATCAGACATAGGAGAGATTATCATTAAATCTACAACAGCAAATAACAATTCAAATCCGGTGAGTTTCGATTCTGTAACCAACATAAATTTTGATGGATTTGTTACAGCTGGTACACCTGTTAATCCGGTGGGGTTGTTGGGGCAAATGTGGGTAGATGTAGATGTTTCCGGAGGTGCAAGTGATGGATATATATACACATTAGCCTCGGTACAAAGAAATAACGGTGACCCGGCAGATGTTATGTTTGTTAAGAGTACAGATGGTGGGGTAAGTTATTCATCGCCAATTCGTATAAATACAGATGCCGGTACAACTGCTTACCAGTGGATGGGAACTATGGCAGTTGCTCCCAACGGACGTATTGATGTTGTTTGGCTTGATACACGAGATGCTCCGGGCGGAACTTACGACTCAAGATTATACTATACTTTTTCTGAAGATCAAGGAGACAGTTGGATGCCTGAAGAAGCTATTTCTCCTGCTTTTAACCCTAATATTGGGTATCCTAATCAAGATAAAATGGGCGATTATTTTGATATGGTTTCTACAAATGAAGGAGCGCATTTGGCTTGGGCAAATACTTTAAATGGCGGGCAAGATGTGTATTATACGTTTATTGACCCGCAAATTTTAGGGGTTAATGATTTTCCGGAAAGGGTTTTTAATGCTTCGGTTTATCCAAATCCCTTTTTAGATGAAACCCGTATTTCCTTTTCGGTTAAAGAAGAAACAAAAGTTACCGTATCTGTTTTTAATCCTTTTGGAAAAAAAATAACAACTCTCTTAAACGATACTGTTTCCGGTACACAAGAACTTGTTTGGAATCGTAAAACCAATCAAGGGATTACGGTACAATCGGGGTTGTATTTTGTTCAAATTTCATCTGGTAAAACGGTGACTACCTTAAAATTGATAAAAAGGTAATTCAATTATTTTCTCCAAAATTTAAAAATAAAATATGCAGAAAGTAATGCAATAGCGGTTAATACTAAACCTGCAGTATTATTTCCGTAAATGTAATATCCCGTGGCAAATAAAGCGGAGTAAACTGCCAGTACGCCCAAAAGCATCGAAGCCAAGTCGATAGTGAAATTATCATGGGTTGCTTTTAGTGTTATATCGTTGTTTTTAGCCATTCTTTTAAAGGGATTCCAACCTATTCCATAAGGCGTAACCGTATTGTAAAATGAGGCTAAGGTTTTTGTATCTGTGGGTCTGGTAAGTAAAGTTACCGCTATCCAGCTTACAGTTGTTATGGCTACTCCAATAATGAGCTTTTGGTAGTCTTCTAATCCTAATTCGGTAAATTCAAATACAAGTGCCATGATAAAAGAAACCACCATACCTGTTATTTCACTATAGGCATTAACACGCCACCAAAACCAGCGTAAGATAAAAATTAAACCGGTTCCTGCGCCAATTTGCAACAATATAGAAAACGTACTTAATGCGCTACTTAAAACCAAGGCTAAGAGTGCAGATACAATCATTAACAATAAAGTAGAAAGTCTTCCCACGGCTACAAGTTCTTTTTCGGAAGCCTCCGGTTTTAAAAATCGTTTATAAAAATCGAGTGAAATATAGGAAGACCCCCAATTTAAGTGTGTAGAAATAGTACTCATAAAAGCTGCAATAAGCGACGCAACAACAATACCTAACAATCCGCTTGGTAATTTGGTTAGCATAGCCGAATAGCCTAAATCATGCCCTAAAACAGCATTAGGAAACTGATTGCCAATATCTGAAACTTGCGGATAAAAAACCAAAGAAGCCAATGCAATTAAAATCCAGGGCCAAGGGCGTAATGCATAATGAGCAATATTAAATAACAAGGTTGCACCTATGGCGTTTTTTTCATCTTTTGCAGCTAGCATTCGTTGTGCAATATAACCACCGCCACCAGGCTCTGCACCCGGATACCATACACTCCACCATTGCACTGCAAGGGGGATAAGAAGAAGGGTTAGTAGTGATTTTGTATCGTTAAAATCAGGTAAAAAATTAAGTTTATCTGCAACATTTTCATGTTGTAATAAATTTTGTAGTCCTCCAATTTCCGGTAAATTAATAATATAATATGCTGCCCACACCGAACCAACCATTGCGATAATAAACTGGATAAAATCTGTTAATATTACCCCTCTAAGCCCACCAAACGAACTGTAAGCAACGGTTACAACCGAGGCATACAAGACACTTTGCCAAGGTTTTAAATCAAATAATACACCTCCAATTTTTATTGCTGCCAAACATACCGAAGCCATTATCATGACATTAAAAAAAACGCCGAGATAAAGCGCTCTAAATCCTCTAAGGAACGCTGCTTCTTTACCACTGTATCGCATTTCATAAAACTGCAAATCGGTAAGAACTTGTGAGCGTCTCCAGAGCTTAGCATAAACAAAAACGGTAAGCATTCCGGTAAGTAAAAACGTCCACCAAACCCAATTACCGGCTATTCCGTTTTGGCGTACAATATCGGTTACTAGATTTGGAGTATCGGCAGAGAAGGTAGTTGCTACCATAGAAATGCCCAATAACCACCATGGCATATTACGTCCGGATAGAAAAAATTCTTGACTGTTTTTACCCGATTTTTTAGCAACTGCAATGCCTATGATAAGAAAGATTACAAAAAAAGAAATAATAATCGTCCAATCTAACCAATCTAAATGCATAAAAAAATTATTGTGTTACTTGCAGTCCTTTTGCTTGTTCAACCCATCTATCGCGCTCGATACGATCGGGGAAAAAATCGATGAGTTGTGTAATCGTTCGTATATCTCTAGGTTGTAATTTACTTATTTGGTCAAA
>JALWYP010000335.1 GCA_026992695.1 Flavobacteriaceae bacterium | reverse complement strand
GTCTGCTATTTTGAAATAATAATTTGAAATGTATTATTGACGGATTTATTTTTGTTCTCCTACAATCTCAAGTTCAAAAATTAAATCGGCATTAGGAGGTATTACGCCTCCGGCTCCTCTTTCGCCGTATGCAAGATGTGAAGGTATAAAAACTACTGCTTTATCGCCAACTTTCATACGTAAAAGAGCTTCTTTAAATCCGGGAATTAATTGTGCATCCTTGCTATAATCCATTGGGATAGGAGCATATTGTCCAGCCGATTGCCTACGATGGTCAAAAACATCATATTTTTTGGCTACTTCCGGAATATTAGAATCAAACAACTCACCATTAGTAAGGTAACCTGCATAGTTAACCAATACTTTTGATCCTATTGTAGGTGTATTACCTGTTCCTGTTTTAATAAATTTCATTTTTAATCCGGATGCTAATTCTTCAGCATCTCCTTTGATGGCTTCAAAAGATTGTGCAACATCTTCAAGCATTTTTAATTTTTTAGCTTCTTTTTGTTTTTGAATTTCTTCAGCTTTCGCCAATTCATCTTTAAAGGAAGGCACGGTTACTTTACCTACATTTATTATGTTCACTTCATCCATTATTACTGGAGTAACAGGTTTATTTCCGGGATTTACCGTTTTTATATTTCCTATAGAATCAACTATTTCTTGACCTTTAACAACTTCTCCGAAAATTGTATGCTTACCGTTTAACCAAGGCGTTTCTTTTAATGTTACAAAAAACTGACTTCCGTTTGTTGCCGGACCCGCATTTGCCATCGCAAGAAGACCTTTTCTGTCAAATTTTAACGAATCTACTATTTCGTCGGGAAATTTATATCCCGGATTTCCGCTTCCATCTCCTTTAGGGTCGCCTCCCTGAATCATAAAATCTTTAATTACTCTGTGAAAAGTAAGACCATTGTAAAACTTTTTCCCTTTATAGGTAGAGTCTACCATTGGATTTGTTCCTTCGGCAAGCTCCACAAAATTAGCTACTGTTAATGGTGTAGCTTTCTCATAAAGTTTTAGAACAAAGGTTCCTTTGTTTGTTTTTACTTCGGCATAAATGCCATCTTTTAAATCTGGATATTGCTGACTTTTACAGCCAATAAATACAAGTAGTGTAAGTGCAAAAAACGCTAGTTTTTTCATAATTGTTTGTTTTCTTGAGTTTTAGATATTGATTTTAATGTTACTGTGCTTTGTACGGGTATATTTGTTCCTAATTTATTTTCTATTCCGTAATATCCGTATGCTTTATAAGATGGAAGTAAAAAGGTTACAATTTCTCCCTCTTTCATTAATTTAATACCATCTCTAATACCCGAAATTAATTCCTGATTTGTTTTATCTACAATATAATGTTGTTCACCTACTTCTTCTTCAGAAAGTATAACTTTTCCATTAAGGTGTTTAACATCATAGGTAAAAACTATGGTGTCTCCTACTTTAGGTCTGTTATTATTTAAAGAATCTTTTTTATTGTAATAATACCAAAATCCTTTTTGAGAAGCAAAATACGTTTGTAACGAATCGCTTTTTATTAGCTGCTTAAACAACATTTCTTCTTGGTTGTATATTTCTTTATTACGTTCGGCACTTTTGTTAATAAAGGAACCGGACGAATGGGTTACCGGTCGCCTAGGCTCGGGTGCTTTACAGGAAGCCAAAAATAAAATACCGATACTAAATACTATTAATTTAAACATTTTTAAGCAGGTCATCTTTATAGTTCGGCAAGATAGCAATAAAATTTGAGATGGTTTTTTGTAGGGTTGTTTCACTTCTTCCTCCGGCTGCGTTGGTATGACCGCCTCCGTTAAAATGGTTTCGGGCAAATTCATTAACTGAAAAATCTCCTTTACTTCTAAATGAAATTTTAACAATTCCTTCTTGTTTATTTTCAATAAAAATTGCGGCAAAAATTATTCCTTTTATTGAAAGTGCATAATTTACAAATCCCTCTGTATCTCCTTTTTTAAAATTATGCTCATCCAATTCTTTTTGAGTTAGCGTAATATAAGCTGTTTTATAATCGGACAGAATCACCAAATTATTTAAAGCTGTTCCCAGCAACTTAATTCTATCCGGGGTATTGGTGTCATAAACGTTTTGATGTATTTCTGCGCTGTTAGCTCCTGCTTCAATTAAATTAGCTACAATCCGATGAGTTTTTGCCGTAGTTGAAGGATAACGAAATGAGCCGGTATCGGTCATAATTCCGGTGTATAATTGCGTAGCTATATTTTTATTTATCTTTTTGGTTCCGTCTAATGCTTCAATGGTTTGAAATACCATTTGTGAAGTAGAACACATTGTTATATCACTATACGTTACAATGGCATAATTATCGGGTTTTTGGTGGTGATCTATCATTATAAAATCTGCTTCCGATTTTTCTAATAAAGGTTCTAAATCTCCAGTACGATTAAGCGCATTAAAATCGAGGGTGAAAATAATATCGGCATGGTTGATTAATTTTCGTGCCTTTGAAGTTTTTTTTTCAAAATTTACAATGGTATCTGCTTCAGGTATCCATTTTAAAAATTCGGGGAAATCGTTAGGCATAACTACTGTTGCATGATGCCCTATTTGATTGAGAAAATTACACAATCCTAAACAAGATCCTACGGCATCACCATCTGGATTTTTATGTCCGACAACAACAATATTTTTGGGTTGAGAAAGAAGGGTTTTTATTTGCTTTACTTGTTGTGTGGTCATTAAATTGTTACTGGTTTATGAAATTATTCTCTATTTTCTTTTAGTTGTCGTTGTCTGGCTATTAGTGTGTTTTTTAATAACATCGCAATTGTCATAGGTCCTACCCCACCGGGAACCGGTGTAAGAAAATCTGCTTTTCTGCTTACGCTGTCAAAATCTACATCTCCTTTTATGGTGTATCCTTTTGCTTTAGTGTTGTCGGGTACTCTTGTAATTCCTACATCTATCACGGTTACTCCTTTTTTTACCATATCACCGGTTAAAAATTCGGGTTTACCAAGCGCAATAATAATAATATCGGCTTGTCTGGTAATTTCTGCCAAATTTTTAGTTCGACTGTGTGTAAGTGTTACGGTGCTGTCTATTCCTTTTTGGCTCATCAAGATGCTCATTGGTCTTCCTACAATATGGCTACGTCCTATTACTACGGTGTGTTTTCCAGAGGTTTCGACCCTATAACGTTTTAACATTTCCATAATTCCAAAAGGAGTTGCGGGAATGTAGCTTTCCATATCAAGAGCCATTCGTCCAAAATTTTCGGGATGAAAACCATCTACGTCTTTTTTGGGGTTTACGGCAAGTAATATTTTTTGCTCGTCAATATGTTTGGGCAAAGGTAGTTGTACTATAAAGCCATCAAGCGTGTCATCGTTATTTAATTCGTCTATTTTTAAAAGCAAACTTTCTTCGGTTGTGTTTTCCGGAAGATGTATTAATGAAGATGTAAATCCTACTCTTTCGCAAGCTTTTACTTTACTTCCTACATAAGTAAGACTGGCACCATCGTTTCCTACCAATACAGCAGCCAAATGCGGTGTACGCTTGCCTTGTTGTTTTAAAACAGTAACTTCTTGGCTTATTTCGTCTTTTATCTGGTTGCTTATTTTTTTTCCGTCGAGTAGTATCATTTAGTTTGGTCTTAGTTGGTAGGTTTGTACTATTAGGATGAAAAAATTTAATATAAAACTATCGCATTTTTCCCATCATCTGCATCATTTTTTTTCCGCCACCTCCTTGCATCATTTTCATCATTTTACTCATTTGGTTAAATTGTTTTAGCAGTTGGTTTACTTCCTGCACAGAAGTTCCGCTACCCTTACTAATTCGTTTTTTTCGGCTGGCATTAATAATTGCAGGTTTTGTACGTTCTTCGAGTGTCATAGAATGAATAATCGCTTCTATTCCTTTAAAAGCATCATCGTCTATATCTACACCTTTAAGTGCTTTTCCTGCACCGGGAATCATACCTATAAGGTCTTTCATATTTCCCATTTTTTTAACCTGTTGGATTTGTTTTAAGAAATCATCAAAGCCAAATTGGTTTTTAGCTATTTTCTTTTGAAGTTTTCGTGCTTCTTCTTCATCAAATTGTTCTTGAGCTCTTTCTACTAACGAAACCACATCGCCCATACCCAAAATTCGTTCTGCCATACGGGAAGGATGAAAAACATCTATTGCATCCATTTTTTCGCCCGTACCTACAAACTTAATTGGTTTACTTACAACCGTTCTTATAGATAAGGCAGCTCCTCCTCGCGTATCTCCATCTAATTTTGTAAGAACAACTCCTTCAAAGTTAAGTTTATCATTAAATGCTTTTGCCGTATTTACAGCATCTTGACCCGTCATTGCATCTACCACAAATAAGGTTTCGTGCGGTTTTACAGCTTGATGAATGTTGGCGATTTCGGTCATCATTTCTTCATCTACAGCCAATCGTCCGGCGGTATCTACAATAACAGCGTTAAAACCGTTTTGTTTTGCATATTCAATGGCTTTTGTTGCAATCTCAACCGGATTTTTATTACCTTCTTCACTAAAAACCGCTACACCAATTTGATTTCCAACTACATGCAATTGATTTATCGCTGCAGGTCTGTACACATCACAAGCTACCAGTAATGGTTTTTTAGATTTTTTGGTTTTTAGAAAGTTAGCCAATTTTCCTGAAAAAGTTGTTTTACCACTTCCTTGCAAACCTGCCATAAGAATAACCGTTGGATTTCCGCTAAGGTTAATTCCTGCCGTCTCACCACCCATTAATTGGGTTAGCTCATCTTTTACTAATTTTACCATTAACTGCCCGGGATGTAGCGTAGTAAGTACGTTTTGTCCCAGTGCCTTTTCTTTTACTCTGTTGGTAAAATCTTTGGCAATTTTAAAGTTAACATCGGCGTCTAATAGTGCTCTTCTTACTTCTTTTAGCGTTTCGGCTACATTTACTTCGGTAATGCTTCCGTGTCCCTTTAGTACATGAAGTGCTTTGTCTAATTTATCGCTTAAATTATCGAACATATTGTATATATTATTTTAATTCTTCAATTGAAAATATAGAATTTTCCACAAAGATACTAATTGCATATTGAGTTACAAAGAAGTATTTATACCGAATAAAATGGGATTGAGGATTGAGGAATTACGAATTAGGATTATTGTACGTCCCTGATATAGGTTGACCACAAAAGTCAATTTATATGAGAACAAATTTAAAGAAATTACGTAAAAAATTACGTTATTCAGAAGATTTTAAAAAAGAGCTTGTATCTTTATTTGAAAAAG
>JALWYP010000334.1 GCA_026992695.1 Flavobacteriaceae bacterium | reverse complement strand
ATGACGTGATTATAATACACGTTCGTCTCAAATTAAAGCTGAATATTCGCAATGTTCTTTATTAGAAATTAAAATAGATTATTTTATAAAATTAGATTACAACCCAAAACGTCCCTTAGTTATTTGGGGAGCCGGTGATAAAGGAAAATTTATTTCTAAAAAACTAATTACCAGGCAAATAGATTTTAGTTGGGTTTGTGACAATCCCAACAAAATAGGAAAAAAAATATATGAGCAACCCTTGTTTCATTTTAATTATTTAAAAACATTAAAACAACCGCAGAGCATTGTAACTGTAGCTAATACAGTTGCTCAAAAAGAAATTAAAAACTATTTTAATAAAGAAAAACAACTCCCATTGAAGGATTATTTTTTCTTTTGTTGAATATTATGAAAGCATTTTTTTATCTTTGCGCAATCTTATAAGCAATGCAGTTTAAACATCCCGAAATTCTATACGCATTATTTTTACTGCTTATCCCTATTTTTATTCATCTTTTTCAATTAAGACGCTTTAAAAAAGTAGCCTTTACAAATGTTGCTTTTTTAAAAAAAGTAACCATTGAAACCCGAAAAAGTAACCGCTTAAAAAAATGGCTTACCTTACTACTAAGATTACTTGCTTTAGCAAGTATTATTTTAGCATTTGCACAACCTTTTCTTGCTTCAAAAACAGCATTAAACTCGAAACAAGAAACCGTTATTTACATCGATAATTCATTTAGTATGCAAGCGAAGGGGCAAAACGGCGTTATTTTAAAACAAGCCCTTCAGCAACTTTACAATACACCTATAAAAACCCAGCGCTTTAGTTGGTTTACTAACAATCATACAAAAAGAAATAGTACGCTTTTAGATTTTAAAGAAGAGATATTAAAAACAGGATATTCATACCAACAATTACCTTTGCAACAAGTACTCCTTAAAGCAAAACAATTGTTTAGTAAAGATAAAACATCAATTAAACGACTGGTTTTAATTTCCGATTTTCAAATAAAAGACGAGTTTCCTAAAGTACCCGAAAACATAACAGTTTATGCTATTCAATTAAAGCCGATAAGCAATCAAAATATTAGCATCGACACCTTATTTGTTGTATCTAAATCTTCAGACAAGTTAAAATTAAAAGCGGTACTAAGTGCACAACAAAACAGTGATGAAATCATTCCTGTTTCAATTTACAACAACGACAAGCTACTTGCAAAATCTTCGGTAACGTTTGCAAACGAAACAACTCAAGGCATCGAGTTTGAAATAGACAACAACACGTCGGTTAACGGAAAAATACGTATTAACGAACCTACTATTTTATATGACAATGATTTGTATTTTTCGATTTCAAAGCCCGAAAAAATAAACGTTTTAGCAATTAATCAAGCAAACGGAAATTTTTTAAATCGAATATTCACCCCTCAAGAATTTAATTTTATTCAACAATCGTATTCAAATTTAGATTATAATCTTATCGAATCGCAACACTTTATTATTCCAAACGAGTTAGAAACCATTCCTGTTGCGTTGCAAAATAGTTTAGTCTCTTTTTCTGAAAAAGGAGGAAGCATTTTTATTATTCCTTCACAAAACAGCACTATTAAAACATACAACAGCTTACTTTTAAAGTTGAAGATGCCTGCTTTTTCTGAAAAAATTGTTCAGGAAAGAAAAATTACTAAAATTGAGTTTAATCACCCGGTATATCGAACTGTTTTTGAAAAACAAGTAACTAATTTTCAGTACCCGAAAGTGCAATCATTTTATAAGACAACTACCGGTAATTCTACATTACTTCGTTTTGAAGACAATGCGCCTTTTATTATTAATAATGCTTCGGTTTATTGTAGTACAGCCGCTTTTAATCAAGAAAACAGCAATTTTAAAAATTCGCCTTTAATTGTCCCAACACTTTATAATATTGCCAAGCAGAGCATTGCATTGCCACAACTTTATTATTTAATTGGTAAAGAAAATACATTTTCTATTTCTACACAAGTAACAAAAGACCAAGTAGTAACAATAAGAGATAGTACAACGTCTTTTATTCCGTTTCAAAAAAGCAAATTAAATAAAGTATTTGTCACAACGAATGATATTCCTGAAAAAGCTACTAATTACAGTGTTTATAAAGATACCGAAGTGCTTCAGACCATTAGTTACAATTACCCAAGAGATGAAAGCAATTTGATCTACCAAGATATTTCTCAGTGGGAGAACGTTCAACCCTTTACTTCAGTAACAAAATTATTTTCTGAAATAACCGGTCAAAATACCATCATTCAATTATGGAAATGGTTTGTTATGGCAGCATTACTATTTTTACTTTTAGAAATGTTGGTTTTAAAATTTTTTAAGCAATGAATTATTTAATCAAAAAAGCAACTATTATAGACCCCGATAGTAAGCACCACTATAAGGTTCGTGATGTTTTAATAAAAAATGGGTTAATTTTTAAAATAGCTTCAAAAATTGACAACGCAGATGGGTTTAAAGAAATTAATTTACCCGATTTACACATTTCACAAGGTTGGTTTGACTCTAGTGTAAGCTTTGGTGAACCCGGTTTTGAAGAAAGAGAAACCATTGAAAACGGATTGCATGTTGCTGCAAAAAGCGGTTTTACGCACATTTGTGTAAACACCAACACAAATCCCGTACCCGATTCTAAATCAAATATCGAATTTATTAAAAACAAAGCAAAGAACAATGCTGTTACCCTCTACCCTACCGGTGCTTTAACGGTTAATAGTGAAGGAAATCATTTGGCAGAATTGTATGATATGAAATCTCACGGTGCTGTTAGTTTTTACGATTATAAAAAACCAATTTCGCAACCAAATCTTTTAAAAATTGCCTTACAATATTGCCAAACTTTTAATGGTTTGGTACAATCCTATCCTACTGATGCTACTATATCGGGAAAAGCACAAGTTAATGAAGGAATTGTTTCTACTAAATTAGGATTAAAAGGCGTCCCTGCTCTTGCTGAAGAATTACAAATAGCTCGCGATTTATATATTTTAAAATATACCGGCGGAAGACTGCATATTCCTACTATTTCTACAAAGAAAAGTATTGAGCTTGTTAAAAAAGCAAAAAACAAAGGGCTAAATGTAACCTGTAGTGTTTCTATAAACAACCTTTGTTTAATCGATGAGGCATTACAAGAATTTAATACCAACTTTAAATTAAAACCTCCACTACGTTCTAAAAAAGATTTAAAAGCCCTGTTAAAAGCCTTAAAAGAAGGAATAATAGATGGTGTTACAAGCGATCATAACCCCATAGACATCGATCATAAAAAAGTTGCGTTTGAACATGCTTTGTATGGTAGTATTGGGCTTGAAAGTTGCTTTGGCGCATTACAAAAATTAGTATCGATAGAAGATGCTATTGCTGCACTTACACGGTTAAAAGCAACTTTTGGAATTGAACAACAAACACTTACTGAAGGAAACATAGCAGACATTACGTTATTTACCCCAAGTAAAGATTGGAAATTCACCGAAAAAGATATCGTATCTACTTCAAAAAATGCAGCACTCCTTGGTGAGAAATTAAAAGGAAAAGTATATGGAATTTTAGCAAACAAAAAACTAATTTTAAATGAAGAATAAACAAGAAAAAACCTATGCGCTTATAGCATATTTAACGTTTATAGGGTTGGTTGTTGCTTATTTTTTAAATAAAGATAAAAAATACACTTTTGTAACCTATCATATTAAAAACATGTTTGGTCTGGTAATTATTTTATTTATTTCACAACTGTTACAAACCCTTAGCGACCCCAGATTGGGTGAGGTTATTTGGTTACTCGCTTTTACCCTTTGGTCTTTTTCTATTGCAACCATCATTTTTAATATGAAGAAAACAATACCTTGGCTTAGCGATAAATTTCAGCAATGGTTTACTTTTTTAGATTAATCTTTGTAAATTGAGAGCCTAATAATAACAAAAAATTAAAAAATGACACAAGATTCTTCAAACAACGGAAAAACAGTGGCTATTATTTCTTACCTAACATTAATAGGTTGGATCGTAGCATTAATAATGAATAACAATAATAAAACAGAATTAGGTTCATTTCATATTAGGCAAATGCTTGGAGTTTTAATCGTAGCTGTTTTATTAAGCTTTGCCGGATCATTATCGGGAAGCGCTACTATTTCTATGATTTTCTCAGGATTAAGTTTTGTAATTTGGCTTATAGGTTTTATTGGCGCAGTACAAGGCTCTAAAAAACCCATTCCTGTAATTGGTGATTATTTTCAAGATTGGTTTAAAGGAATTGGATAATTTTTTTCAATTTCACTTTAAACAGTAGGGATTTTGGCATCTTTATTGTTATACATATAATACCTATATGAGCAATAATGAAACATAAAGTAAACATCTTTAGTTTTTGATGTCCCTAAAAAGAAACATTTTTGATACAAATCTAAAAACCCTTTACAATCTCACGTTGCAAAGGGTTTTTACTTATAGTTAATTTTAAAAACTCTACACTACATTTTATCAATATGAACTTCTACTTTTACAAGAACCTCATTCCAGGTTTTACTTACTCCGTCGGCTCCTTTATGAAGATCAAAACATACTTTGTTTAAGGCAGCAATGGCGCCTGTTGCTTTCCAATCTTCCATATTCATAACGCCTTGCAGATAAATTGTATCGTTTTCAATTTTATAAATTAATGGTAAATCATGCGCTTCGCCATTTAATGTTATAGAAGCCTTAACCGATTTGTTTTCTAAAACTTGCAACTTCCCTGAAATTAATTCGGTGTTTGTCATCGCACCAAAAAACGATGCTATCAACTTTTTATCTCTCTCATCATTATTTGAAAAAACACTACTAACCGGAATAGTAAAACTTAACCCATTAATTAACTCCAATGGTGTTTTACCGTGTTTCATAGCAAAATCTACTTTTTTAAAAGTACCGCTAACCGGTTTTTTTTCTGTGGTTTTGTAGGCAGTCCAAGTAATTTTAACATCTTTGGGCTGCACCATTAACATAGGTTCTTTTTTTACTTCTTTTTGGGTAGAGTCTTCAAGGTTAGTTTCTTTTTTTTCGTTTTTACAAGAAACAATAAGAGTGAATAAAGAAACAACAAATAAAAGCATCACCCAAAGTAGAGCCGCGTTTTCTGAACTTATTAGTAGATGTACAGTCATCTTCTTGTCATCCTAATAGTCTATTTATCTATTTATTTCAATAAAACACTGAAACAATATCACTGGTGTTTACAAGAGAATGGAAACTAGCATCTGCTGAACACTTCTAATGATAACATTCTGTCAGAAGTTGCCATGC
>JALWYP010000333.1 GCA_026992695.1 Flavobacteriaceae bacterium | reverse complement strand
AAAATCTAAAAAACGTCAGCAGATAAATAGATTTAGACTACCCGGCGAAGCTGAGTGGGAATATGCTGCAAGAGGAGGATTAGAATCCGCTACATTCCCTTGGGGAGGTCCTTATGCTAAAAACGACAGAGGATGCTTTATGGCAAACTTTAAACCACTTCGTGGCGATTATGCTGCCGATCAAGCTTTATATACTGTAGAAGCAGATGCCTATGAGCCTAACGATTACGGATTGTACAATATGGCGGGTAATGTTTCTGAATGGGTAGCATCTTCTTATGCACCAACTTCGTATGAGTATTCTTCAACAATGAACCCAAGTGTAAACGATCCTAATAATCTTCGAAAAGTTATTCGTGGAGGTTCTTGGAAAGATGTAGGGTATTTTCTTCAAGTAAGTACTCGTGATTACGAATATGCAGATTCTGCAAGAAGCTACATTGGCTTTAGAACCGTGCAAGATTATATGGGAACCGATGTTGTTCTAAACAAAAAATTTGGCGACGCCAGATAAAACTAAAACTATAAATAAAAATTTAAACCGTAACTTAACTTAAACTAAAAATTATTGTATTATGGCACAATCAAGATCTTCAAAAAAACTTTTTAATATGGCCTACGGGCTTGGAGCTTCTGTAGTAATCCTTGGAGCACTTTTTAAAATTCTTCACTGGGAGCTTCCTTTAGGAGGTGATTTAAAATTAACAGGAGGTACCTTATTGGCTATCGGACTTATTACCGAGGCTATTATCTTTGCGATTTCAGCATTTGAACCCGTAGATGATGATTTAGATTGGTCATTAGTATACCCCGAATTGGCAGGTGGTCAATCTAATGGTGGTAAAAAAGACCAACCAAAAGATGCTGAAGGTATATTATCTAAAAAATTAGACGACATGCTTAAAGAAGCTAAAATAGACGCAAGTTTATTTGAAAGTCTAGGACAAAGTATTCAATCTTTTGAAGGAGCTGCTAAAGGTATTGCTCCTACTGCCGAAGCAATGAATGCTACAAAAAAATACAGCGAAGAATTAGCATTGGCAGCAGCGCAAATGGAATCGCTAAACAGCTTATATAAAGTTCAAGTAGAATCTTCTAGCCGTCAAGCAGAAATTCAAGAGCAAGTAGCAGAAAATGCTTCACAATTAAAACAACAAATGGAGCACTTAGCAAGTAACCTATCTTCTTTAAATGGAGTGTATGGTGGAATGCTTTCTGCAATGGGAGGAAAAAACTAATCATAGTTTTCAACTGTAACTGTAACTAAATTATTAATTCTTAAAAACAAAGAAAAAAATGGCAAGTGGAAAACTATCCCCAAGGCAGAAGATGATTAACCTAATGTATTTGGTTTTTATTGCAATGCTGGCTTTAAATATGTCAAAAGAAGTATTATCTGCTTTTGGCTTACTCGATAATAAATTAGAGAAAGCATCTGTTGCAACAACAGAACGTAATGCTGCATTTATGGATGGCTTAGCTGCTAAAGTTGAAGAACAGCCCGAAAAGTATCAACCGCTTCTTCAAAAAGCAAAACAAGTTAATACCATATCTAATGATTTGAGTTCGTATTTGGAAACAATTAAGACGGGTATGATGAAAACTGTTAAAGACCCTACAGATTATGAAGTACAAGACAAACCTGACTATTTAGACCAATTGTTTTTTAAAGGTGATAAATATACAAAAGAAGGTCAAGCGTTTATTGATAAAATAAATGGATTCAGAACTCAAATGAACGAAATACTCGGTGATTCTTATCCCGATATTAAAAAAGCTATTAATGAAAACTTTTCGACCAATCCGGTTACCAACAGAGACGGAAAAAAAGTAAAATGGTTAAATTATAATTTTGAAGGCTTCCCGTTAATCGCTTCTAAAACAAAACTTACTCAAATGCAAGCAGATATTAAAACAACCCAAAACGAGTTGTTGTCTAAAATGCTTGCAGGCGAACAAGCCAGTCAACTTTCTATGTCTAAGTTTCAGGCAATTGTTGTTCCAACTAAAACCGCTTTTTTCTCAGGTGAAAACTTTAAAGGAAAAGTTGTTCTAGGAAAATTTGATAATACCTTAAACTTGGATAAAGTTGTAATTAATGGAAGAGAAGTGAAAAATTTTGAAGCTGGTCAAGTAGTATTAGATTTTCCTGCAGGAAATGTAGGTGAAAAAGATATTAAAGGAGAACTTCAATTTAAAGAAGGAGATAGTATTGTTAAAATTCCGGTAGAAAGTTCGTATGTGGTTATACCCAGACCTAACTCGGCTGTTATTTCTGCCGATAAAATGAATGTGGTTTATAGAGGTGTTATAAATCCTATGACTATCTCTATTCCCGGTGTACCCACTATTACGGCAAGTGCTCCCGGATTATCACCTGCCGGAAAACCCGGAAAATATAACATGAACGTTACTACTGTTAAAGGAAGAGAAGTAACTATTAAAGTTAATGGGAAACTTCCTACCGGTGATTTGGTTTCCGATAGTAAAACATTTAGAATTAAAGACATACCAAGACCAATGGGGACCATTCGTGGTGAGGACGGAAATGGAGGTTGTGTACGTATGCAACGTCAAGGTTTAGAAATTTCAAGTGTAGGTGCAGCCTTACCCGATTTCGATTTTGATTTAAGCCTGCGAGTTACAGGATTTAGTTTTAAAGTTCCCGGTCAACCTACTATTAAAATTAACGGTAATAAATTAAACAGTGCAGCCAAAGCCGCATTGCGTAGAGCTAAAAGAGGTGAAACTGTTCAAATATTTGATATAAACGCAAAATTAGCTAGTAACTCAGGTTACAAATTAAAGAGAATTTCTGCTATTTGTATTGAGTTAACTAATTAATAAACGCCCGAAATACTAATAAAAAATCTATTTTATGAACCTTAAGAATGTTGTTTTAAGTTGTTTAGTATTATTAATGTCTGTTGGAGCAATAGCTCAAATAAATGTTCTTAATGCAAAAACTCCTGAAGAAATTGGCAAAAAGACCGAAGATCAACTTGCTTACGATAACGATAATCCCTTACCCTACGGATATGTAGACGAAAGAGACGTTTTGTGGGCTAAGTCTACTTGGGAAATAATCGATCTTGATGAGCGTGTAAATTTCCCGTTGTATTACCCAATAGATACTAATAATATTGGAGCTGACAGACGTTCGCTTTACGATGTTTTAGTACGCGGTATTCGAAAGGGCGATATACCCGATGTATATTCAGATTCGTATTTTACCGAAAAACGTACATTAAAAGATATCGAAGCCTCTTTGGTATATACCGATACAACCGATTTGGGTATCGAGCAATTTAATGCCGAAGGTAAAGTAGATGAGCAGTATATTAGAAAATTTGCCTTAGATGCAGGCGATATCGAAGAGTGGAGAATAAGAGGATACTGGTACATTGATAAACGCCAAGGAGATTTACGTTATAGGTTGCTTGGATTATGTCCGGTAGCCAACGAGGCACGTTCTAAAGCTTTCCCCGACGACGGCGTAGATGGGCAAGTAGAGCTCTTTTGGGTATGGTTCCCGGGAGCAAGAGATGTTTTGCATAAAGCAATGGCTTTTAACCGCAAAAACACCTCTCAGCCTATTTCGTATGATAACCTGCTAAACTCTAGACGATTTGATGCTGTGATTTATAAAGTAGATAACGTAATGGGAGACAGACAAGTTAAAGACTATATAAATGATAATGCTTTAATGCAATTGTTAGAATCTAACCGTATTAAAGAATACATTAGAAATAAAGAAATAGATTTATGGAATTATTAATTATTCCGAAAAATAGATTTAAAAACCCCGAGTTTACCGCTCGGGGTTTTTTATTTTTGTACGATGAATAAATCGGTAGATTATATTATTGTAGGATTAGGAATTGCAGGATTAAGTTTTTGTGAAATAGTAGAAAAAAATAACAAAACATTTGTAGTAATCGACGAACCCTTTTGTTCTGCTACACGAGTTTCTGCGGGAATTATAAATCCTATGGTTTTAAAAAGATTTACTCCTGTCTGGAATGCAAAAATTCATACTCAAAGAGCCGCTGTTTTTTATAAAAATTTAGAAAAAAAACTCGACACCTCATTTTTTAAACAACTACCAATGTTTAGGCTGTTTACCTCTTTTGAAGAACAAAATAATTGGATGGTAGCAAGCGATAAAAATGAACTATCTACTTTTCTGCATCCTGAAATTATTAACAATACCAATCCTTGTATTAATGCACCGTTCGGGATGGGAAAAGTAAATTTTTCGGGAGTCGTTTCTACCAATATTTTATTGAATAGCTACCAACAATTTCTTATTAATAATAGGAAACTTCTACCCGAAAAATTTAAGCATCGTTTATTACAAATATCGAATAATAGGATACTATATAAAGATATTCAAGCAAAGCACATTGTTTTTGCCGAAGGTTTTTCTGCTCGTAACAATCCCTTTTTTAAAAAAGAACTTATTATCCCGAATAAAGGGGAATTTTTAATTATTCATTCGCCTAAATTAAAGTTAAATGCAATGCTTAAAACGTCCCTTTTTGTTGTTCCTTTAGGAAACGACAATTATAAAATTGGCGCTACTTATAACAGGGAAGATTTCTCTTTGGAGACCACACAAAGTGCAAGAGAAACGCTACTATCAAAGTTAAAAAAAAGTATCACTTGCCATTTTACAATAGTCAATCAAGTAGCCGGAATGCGCCCAACCACACTCGATAGACGTCCTTTATTAGGTGATTTACCCAAACAAAATAATATTTTTTTCTTTACCGGTTTGGGTACACGCGGTATAATGTCTGCTCCTACATTGGCTCAAAAACTATTTGATTATATCGAAAATAAGATACCCCTAGAAAAAGAAATAGATATAAAAAGACGTTGCTAAAATGTTATATTTGCCGAAAGTTTAACAATGCTCAATATTCATAATCTTACTGTTTCATTTCAAGGTGATGATTTGTTTTCAGGAATTACCTTTCAATTAAAACCCGGAGATAGGGTGGGTTTAATTGGTAAGAACGGTGCCGGAAAATCGACTCTTTTAAAAATTATTGCAGGAGAGCAAGAATACGATACTGGGCAAATAGCTTCCGATAAAAAAGTCTCCATAGGTTTTTTAAAACAAGATATCGATTTTGTTAAAGGAAGAACCGTATTAGAAGAAGCCTACCAAGCCTTTTCAGAAATTAAAAAACTCGAAAAGCAATTAGAAGAAATAAATACCCAACTCGCCACCCGTACCGATTATGAAAGCACAACTTACCACGATTTAATGATTGCGGTAAACGACGTGCAGCACCAATACGAAATTCACGGA
>JALWYP010000332.1 GCA_026992695.1 Flavobacteriaceae bacterium | reverse complement strand
ATCCAAGCATACAACTCGGGGATAGACTCTTCTTCGTTAAGAAGCGGGATAACGATGGAAATATCCATATGTTATTAAGTGTTTTCTTTTGTTCTTAATATGCTTCCTACAATTAAAGAGATAACAAACCCGAGAAATACAAACCACAATGTGCTTGTTAAGATTCCAAGAGGGTTCTTGTTTTTTTGAGATTCTAAAATAGTATTTCTTGTTTCTTCTAATTTTTCTGGTGCAAATTTTTCTACAAAACTTAAAGCTAAATCTACTTGATAATTAGGATCAATATAAGTATCGTAAATATAAGAAGCTGAAGAATAAATTAAACCTATTACTAACATCATTATTACACCAATTTTTAGTGAATCTTTTAGAGTTAATGTGTTGTTTAGGGATTTAAATTTTTTAATTACAAAAAAAATGAACACTATTTCTAATAAGAAACAAACTAAAAAAGTTGAATAATAAGCCATCGCTCCAAAGGAAAAAATTTTCGGTAGAATGTCAATTAAAACTCTTCCTAAAGCAGCAATTATAGCAAATTGTAGCGTAAATTTTTGAAGATTAACAGTATTGTCCATCGTATTTATTTTTATATATTGGTTGTGGTTATCTGTAGGCAAAGATAGTAAAACGTTACGTTATATTACGGGTACATTTTTTTTGACTTAGAACCCACTGGATAAAACAAACTAAAAAATAAAAATAATTGTTGTTGGTTTTAAATAAATTACTAACTTTGCATCCGCTTTTTGGAGCTACGCCCAAATTGTTGTAAAAATGTTTTAATAAGATGAAAAAAGGAATTCACCCTGAAAATTACAGATTAGTTGCTTTTAAAGACATGTCTAACGGCGATGTTTTTATTACCAAATCTACAGCAGATGCCAAAGAAAAAATTGAAGTTAATGGAATTGAATATCCGTTGGTAAAAATGGAGATTTCAAGAACGTCACATCCTTTTTATACCGGTAAGAAAAAACTTATTGATACCGCCGGACGTATTGATAAATTTAAAACCAAATACGCTAAATTTAAAAAGTAAAAACATACTTTTCTATAAAATTTTAAAACCCTTTGAGCTATCAAAGGGTTTTTTTGTTAGCTTTGCCTTAGGTGAAAGAAGGTGTCTTTTTCACAATTCATACCAATTCTCGTAATTTAACAAACGCATGAATTATATTCTTTTTGACGGAAACGTAAGAAACCAACTACTCCCTTTTACCTATACTCGTCCGGTAGCCGATATTAGAGTGGGAATTTTAACCATTAGAGAAAAATGGGAACACTACTTGGGTTATGCCACTACTACCGTAACCGAAGATTATTTAACCGAAAAGTTTCCGATGGTTGAAATGGAAGAAAATATTTTGATAAATGCTTCTTTTCTTCCTACCGAAAATCTCGTAAAAATTGTAAAGGGTTTACAAAAAAATCAGGCAATCTTTTATGAAGATGAGCCCTTAGCTTTTTTTTCTGAAGAAGACCAAGAAATAGATTTTGATAATTTTGATGTTATTCAATACACCTATGACGATGTTATTAAAATTTCGCATACTTGGGATATTTTTAAACACAACGCCGAAGCCATAGCGCGAGATTTTAAACTGCTTACAAAAAACAGAAAATCGCAACCCATAACCGAAGGCGTTTATGCCGTAAGTGAAAATAATATTTTTATTGAAGAAGGAGCAATCCTGCAACCTATGGTTAGCTTAAATGCTTCAAACGGCTTTATTTATATTGGTAAAAATACCGAAATTATGGAAGGTAGCCATATTCGAGGTGCATTTGCGCTTTGTAACGGAGCCACAGTAAAGATGGGAGCAAAAATATATGGCGGAACAACCATTGGACCGTTTAGTAAAGTAGGAGGTGAGGTTAATAATAGTGTAATTTTTGGTTACAGTAACAAGGGACATGACGGATTTCTTGGAAACTCGGTATTGGGAGAATGGTGTAACCTCGGTGCTGATACCAATAACTCGAATTTAAAAAACAATTATGCCGAAGTGCGACTTTGGGATTACGAAACCGAAGGTTTTGCCAAAACCGGATTGCAATTTTGCGGTTTAATGATGGGCGACCATAGTAAATGTGGTATAAACACGATGTTTAATACAGGTACTGTAGTAGGCGTAAGTGCCAATATTTTTGGAAGCGGTTTTCCGCGTAATTTTATTCCCAGTTTTAGTTGGGGCGGAAGCTCCGGGTTTACAACCTACAAAACAAATAAAGCCTTCGAGGTGGCACAAGTTGTTATGGCAAGACGAGATGTGGAGTTTACCGAAACCGACAAAAAAATACTAACGCATATTTTTAATCAAACTGCCCATTGGCGAAAAGGGTAAAGGGTGTTAAAAACCGGGATGAACATCTAAATAACTATTATCCATTAAATAGTCGAGCACATACGGAATCCACAAAACAATTAAAATAGTTATAACAAGAGTTATTAGTAATAAAACCACTCTTTTTTTTCGGTCTTTTTTCTTTTGTTTAAAAAGTTTTTTTTGAAATTCGGCATATTCAAAAGTTTTCATCTGCACTGTATCGTTCATTCCGCTTTTAGATGAAACCGAATACAGTAAGCGCTCTTTTTTAAACAACGGAACACGTGGTTTTCTCCTATTGTTGTTTTTTAACGAAGTATTCATTGCTTGAATTCCCATAACAGAAGATTTACTTAATTAGTCTGTTACAGAAACAAGAATGTTACAAATTTTAAAAAATAATTTGTTGTAGAAACAAGCTATGTCGTTACTTTTCTTACGACTTAGTTGCTTCTTTTTTCTTTATTTTAAAGGTGAGTTCGTTTTTTTTAGAATCTAAATCTAATGTAATGGTATCACCTTCTTTTAAGTGGGAGTTAATTATTTCTTCGGCTAAAGCATCTTCAATATATTTTTGAATGGCTCGTTTAAGTGGTCGTGCGCCGTATTGTTTATCAAACCCTTTTTCGGCAATGTAATCTTTGGCTTTTTTGGTTAATTTTAAAGTATAACCCAGATTACTAATGCGTTCGTATAGCTTTTCTAATTCAATATCAATAATTTTAAAGATGTCTTCTTTTTCTAGTGAATTAAACACAATAACATCGTCTATTCGGTTTAAAAATTCGGGTGCAAACGTTTTCTTCAAAGCGTTTTCAATCACTCCTTTAGCGTATGTATCGGCTTGTTTGGTTTTTGCCGAAGTTCCAAAACCTACACCTTGACCAAAATCTTTTAATTGGCGAGACCCGATATTTGAGGTCATGATAATAATTGTATTTCTAAAATCTATTTTTCTACCCAAGCTATCGGTTAAATATCCGTCATCTAACACTTGAAGCAACATGTTAAACACATCGGGATGTGCTTTTTCTATTTCGTCAAGCAATACAACAGCGTAGGGTTTGCGCCTTATTTTTTCGGTAAGCTGTCCACCTTCTTCATAACCCACATATCCGGGAGGCGCACCAACTAATCTGGAAATAGCAAATTTTTCCATATACTCACTCATATCAATCCGTACCAATGCGCTATCAGTATCAAATAATTCTCTTGCTAAAACCTTTGCTAATTGGGTTTTTCCTACTCCTGTTTGTCCTAAAAATATAAATGAGCCAATGGGTTTGTTTGGGTCTTTAAGTCCCACACGGTTACGCTGAATGGCTTTTACTACCTTAGTGACAGCTTCATCTTGACCAATAACTTTTCCTTTAATACGGTCGGGTAGAGCAGCTAGTTTTGAACTTTCGGCTTGGGCGATTCGGTTTACGGGCACGCCGGTCATCATAGAAACAACTTCGGCTACATTTTCTTCGGTTACGGTTTCTTTATGGAGTTTCGATTCTTCTTCCCATTTTTCTTGTGCAATGGCTAAATCTTTTTCTAAGTTTTTTTCATCATCACGCAATTTAGCTGCCTCTTCATATTTTTGTGATTTAACCGCTTTTGTTTTTAACTCTTTGGCTTTTTCGAGTTTATCCTCCATAATCAAAATTTCTTTCGGCACATTAATGTTTGTAATGTGAACTCTGGAGCCGGCTTCATCTAAGGCATCTATTGCTTTGTCCGGTAAAAAACGATCGGTCATATACCTGTTGGTAAGATTTACACAGGCTTTAATAGCATCTTCGGTGTAAATAACATTATGGTGACTTTCGTATTTGTCTTTTATATTTTGAAGTATTTCAATGGTTTCTTCAACCGTAGTTGGTTCTACAATAACCTTCTGAAATCGTCTTTCTAAAGCTCCGTCTTTTTCAATATATTGTCTGTATTCATCTAATGTTGTAGCTCCAATACATTGTATTTCGCCTCTGGCAAGAGCGGGTTTAAACATGTTTGATGCGTCTAGGCTACCCGTTGCACCTCCGGCACCAACAATGGTATGTATCTCGTCGATAAACAAGATGATGTCGTCGTTTTTTTCCAATTCGTTCATCACCGCTTTCATGCGTTCTTCAAACTGTCCGCGATATTTTGTTCCGGCAACTAAACTGGCTAAATCTAGTGTAACTACACGTTTGTCGTATAAAATTCTAGAAACTTTTCGTTGAATAATGCGTAGCGCTAAACCTTCAGCAATGGCAGATTTTCCTACTCCGGGTTCACCAATAAGTAACGGATTGTTCTTTTTTCTTCTACTTAATATTTGAGAAACTCGTTGTATTTCGGCTTCACGACCAACTACAGGATCCAGTTTTCCCTCTTCAGCCATAGCCGTTAAATCTCTTCCAAAATTATCTAAAACCGGAGTTTTTGATTTTTTATTAGATTTGGCAGAACTTCCAGTAAACATATTTTCTTTTCCTTCATCGGCGGTATCATCATCACTTGGAAAAGCTTGTGATGAAGGCTGTATATAATCTTTGTCACTTGCTAGCATAAGTTTAAATTGGTCTTTAACGTTATCGTAATCGATCTTTAATTTATGTAAAAGTTTGGTAGTTGGGTCATTTTCATTTCGTAAAATGCAAAGCAATAAATGCGCTGTGTTAATCGAGTTGCTCTGAAATAGTTTTGCTTCTAAAAAAGTTGTTTTTAATGCACGCTCTGCTTGACGAGTAAGATGAAGGTTTTTCTTTTCGTTTAAATTTATTTCGGTAATTGAGTTTGAAGGACTAAGTATTTCAACCTTTCTTCTTAGCTGATTAAGATCAATTTCCAGTGCGTTTAAAATAGAAATCGCTTTGCCGCTACCGTCTCTTAACAGCCCTAAAATAAGGTGTTCGGTGCCAATAAAGTCATGACCCAAACGCAGGGCTTCTTCTTTACTATACGCTATAACATCTTTTACTCTAGGTGAAAAATTATCATCCATATTTATACTCTCCTAATGATT
>JALWYP010000331.1 GCA_026992695.1 Flavobacteriaceae bacterium | reverse complement strand
GTCATGAAGCTCCTTAGCAACGCGAGAACGATCAGACTCTTGCGACTGAATAATTTGCTGTGAAAAAAGTTCCTTTTGTTTAAATTTTTGACGCTGGTCTCTAAAGAACCAAAAACCAATTGCAATTAAAAGTAATGTGCCTCCAAAATAGAACCAGTTTGTTTTATAGAAAAATTCTCCTGCAATTATTTTAAGAAATACGGGAGTTCCTATTCTATTTTGAGTTGTGTCAAGTGCTTCAAACTCTAAGGTATAGTCTCCTGCACCTAAATTAAAAAGATTTAATTCGGTTTTGTTCCCTAAATTTATCCAAGAATTTTTGTTTAGACGATAACGATAAGTAGCATCTAAAGCATCATATTTTCCTAACAAACTAAATTCTAAGTTTAAATTTCTGTTTTCTGGGGGGAGTTTTATTTCTTTAATTGCTTCTAAAGATTGTGATGCCAATTGGCTAATTTCTTTACCTTTCTTTTTATCAAAATAGGACATAGAAACGAGCTTTAAATTTGCATTTACTGGTTTTTTAAAAATCTCATTGGGATGAAAATAGGTCAATCCTTTCAGCGATCCTACTGCAAAATGTCCATCACTCGTTTTTATAGCACTGTATCTATTTGATTCGTTAAACGCCAATCCGTCTGCAATAGAAAATCGGGTAGTCGTATTTTTTTCAGGATCAAAACAAACAATACCTTGATAAGTGTTTAACCAAATTCGGTCTTGATGATCAAAAAGGATGGTTGCAATGCTTGCTCCTAATTCATCCTTATATAGCAGCTTAAAGGTATTAGATTTGGTATTGTATTGATATAAATTACCCGAAGCACTTCCTAATAACAAGCCGTAGATTTTATGTTGGGCAATTGCAATTAAAAGACGATCACTCTCGGTTTCTATTTCTTCCGGAAGTACCAATTGAGTGACTCCATTATCATAAATGACTAAGCCTTTATTTGTTGTTAAGTAAATACGGTCTCCTATTTTTAGTAATCCCTGTACACTGTATTCTTTAGTTGAAGCAAGAATATCATAGTTCTTCTTCGCTTTGTCAAACCTCAACAAATTATGATGATGAGTACCAATATAAATGTAGTTGGTATCTTCAATCATAGCTGCAACAGGATACTTTATAAAAGTACGCACCGCATTAGTTTGTTTGTTAATTTGGACGAGTCCTTTGCTATTACTGCTCCAAAACACATTGCCACCATCAAAAATGGCATGACTTCGATTTATTAAAAAGGGTTCGCCATTAAAGGTTGTAGGTACAGGAGTTGTTGTTTCAGTTTTGGTGTTTATAAGAAACCAACCTCTGCCTTCAGTTGCAACAATGAGTTCATTTGTTGAAACTTGATGTATGGCTCTAATACTTTCTTCCGGAAGGAATACCTTGGTTGATTTCTTCTTAAAGGTAATTTGATTTAAAACTCCTGTATGCACCCAAAAAAGCTCCTCATTCAAATTACGAGATTGTACCGTTGTAAAATCACTTATTGATACAAATTGACTCCAGTTTTGCTTTCCGCTTTCATCATACCGAATCAACTTAAACCCTTCATTTGTTTGTACCTGTCTTAGTTTCACGTTATTTTTATCTACAAAAACACTGTTGGTTGTGCTTATTGCTTCTTCAGAAAAAGTATCGTTTTCAAAAGGGTTAGCTCTTTCAAAACGGTATGTTTTGGGATGGTACTTAAAATAGCCTGGGACTTCTTTAAATTGAATAAAAACCATACCATCCTTTACAAGGCTTTCGGTCAAAAACATCATATAATCTAATGTTCTATCTTCCTTGCCTAAATCATCTAGAGTAATTGTTTTTATGTAGGTTCCATCATTAAAAAATAGATGTGCTCCGCTTTGTTCATCACTCAAAATAAAGTGGTTATTGAAAGAAATAAGTTGATTAAAATGGGGATGATTATTCTTTGAAAAATGATCAAAAAATGAGATGGGTCTTAGGTTGGAGAACCCCGTTTTATCTAGATCATACATCACTACTTTTGAATCTTTATAGCTTATCAAAATCCTATATGAAGACTTGTTTGGAAAGAAGTAGAGTTGATGAACTTGTTCGACCTTGGGAATTTCAATTTCTATAAAGACTAAGGTTTTTGGATTGAGTATTGCCAATTTAGTATATTGACTATTCTGAAACAAGACATAAAATTGACCATCGCTTCGTTTATACAATTTAATATCTTTTGGAGCACTTGGTAAAAATTCAGGAAGGCTGATGGTTTGAAAAATGGATCCGCTAAATCTTTGTATCAAGACCTTACGCTGCTGTTTATTATCATTAGATAGCTCTAGGCTTATTCCTGAAATCCAAAGCCAATCTTCATTATCAAATAACATCGAGCTTGCCCTATAAATAGAAAATCCATCTATTTCATTATAGGTTTTTGTTGATACTTCTAGGTTATTTATTGTTGAATTATCTTGAGAAAATAGTCTTCCTGTTTCCAATAAAAGAATTAGAAAAAATAATATTCTTGATTTTAGTTTTGATAATTTCAAGTCACTATTCACATTAAATGGTAAACGAACTATAGTTTCTCATTTGAAAACATCCATTTCATTATTTTGTAAATATATAACTTATTTTAGTTTACTTTTTACATAAAAATTTTAGTGCCCTTGTGCTAATTATCGTGTTTTAATAAGAAATAAAATTATTCCTTTAAAAACAAAAAATCCAACCTAACTAAATAGATTGGATTTTTTTGCTCCTCTTCTTGGACTCGAACCAAGGACACCCTGATTAACAGTCAGGTGCTCTAACCAACTGAGCTAAAGAGGAAGTTATTCGCTTTTAGCGGATGCAAATATAATTTATTTTTTATCTGCAACAAACGATTTTTTAAAAATTCTTTTCATCTTTTTTTATCCGCCAAATAACCAGCGATATATATCGTTACCATTGGCTAATAATACCAAAACAATTAAAAAGATGAATCCGGCTATTTGAGCGTATTCCATTACTTTTTCATTGGGTTTTCTGCCGGTAATAATTTCATAGAGCAAAAACATCACATGACCACCGTCTAATGCCGGAATTGGTAAAATATTCATAAATGCCAAAACAATTGATATAAAAGCGGTGGTTTCCCAAAAACTGAGCCAATCCCAAACCGGCGGAAACATATTGCCTATAGCTCCAAAACCACCTACTTGTTTAGCACCTTTAGCGGTAAATACAAATTTAAACTGGCTGATATAATCTTTTAAAGTATCAATACCATATTGCACTCCTTTTGTAATACTTTCGCCTAAACCATAGCTAATGTGTGTGGTTGCACCAAGTATGTCTTTTGCAAAATTAGATACTCCAATTTTTCCTTCTTCGGTTGGAGTAACCTGTAGCGTATCTATGGTATTATTTCTGGAAATTACAACAGTTATTTTTTTGTTTTTCTCTTTGGTAACAGCTTTTGTAAATTGATTCCAGTAAGCCGTTTTTTTGCCGTTTACCGAAATTATCTTATCTCCTTTTTTCAATCCTGCTTTTGCTGCCGGATAATCTGGCAAAACAGTGTCTATTACGGCTTCTCTAATAGGCTCAAAAGGGCGTAATGCATCTTTTTTAAAAAGTTGTTGTCCTATATCTTCGGGTACATCAATTACTTGTTTGGTTCCGTCATTGTGTTGAACTTCAACCGTCTTTACATCTCTTAAAAATAGATAACGGTTTATATCCATAACATTTTCAAGGGGTTTTCCGTTTACAGCTAAAATTTTATCACCGTCTTTAAAACCATAAGGTTTAATAACTTCCGAAACGGCAAATCCGTGTGGTAATTTATCGTTAGTAATTACATCCTTTCCGTAAAAATGAAGGATGCCTGCGTAAATAACAAAAGCCACAAGCACATTAACGGTAACTCCACCAAGCATAATGATGAGACGTTGCCAAGCGGGTTTGCTTCTAAACTCCCATGGTTTAGGGGGTTGCGCCATTTGTTCTTTATCCATACTTTCGTCAATCATCCCCGAAATCTTCACATAACCTCCAAGAGGTAACCAACCTATTCCGTAAACGGTTTCGCCTATTTTCTTTTTAAACAGTGAAAATTTTACATCAAAAAACAAGAAGAATTTTTCAACTCTGGTTTTAAAAATTTTGGCGGGTATAAAATGTCCTAACTCATGTAAAATAATAAGTAAGGATAAACTTAACAATAATTGAATGGCTTTAACAGCAAACGGACTCATACGTTTTTTTTAAATTAAAAGCACAAAAATAACAACTTTAAGCTATTTAAAGCCTTAAGTTGTTAATTTATTAACATTTTTTTGGGCGTTTCCCCCCGACGACCTTTGGTGTCGGGAGGTCGGGCTATTCACTATATCCCTAATGGCATACTTTATAATTTGTTTTTTTATAGCATAAAATAAACCATAGTAAAAAATAATATTTTAAACAAAAAACCATTAGGGGATGCCGTTTCTATCCCTAACGCAAATAGCGAAAACAGAACTTTTTATTTAATTTTTGATAAAACGCTTTGTTACTGTTCCGCTTTGCGTTGTTAGTTTTACAAAATACATTCCCGATTGCAGTTTACTAATATTTATTTGTTTTTTATCTTTCCAATGTTGAACCAAAATACCTTGCAGCGTAAATAAATCGATGCTTTTTAGCTTGATGAATTCCGGTTTCTTTATGTAAAGAGTTGTCGAAGATGGATTGGGATATAGGAAGATTTCTTTTTCGTTTATCCACGTTTTATTTCCTAATGTTACTGTATTGTTCCTTGTAATGAGGTGTACATCGGGATCTATTAATACAGTAGCAACCGTAAAGTTTACATTTTCTAAAAAACTTTGTTGGTTATATGTGTTTTCTAATGTTACGTCTAAACTTTCTCCGTTTGTACCTACTATTCTAACAGGTACGGGAGCTTCAAAAAAAGAAACTGAGTTGTTACTTTGTGTTTGACTTAATCTGATAAAAACTGTATTAGAAGAGGGTTGATTCCAAAGTACTTCGTAGCTTGGGTATCCTTCTCCATACACCCAATCGTTAAAAAATTCGGTGAGGTTTTCTCCGGTTTCGGTTTCTAATTTATTTTTAAATTCTTCTGTTTTAGCATAATTGTAAGCAAAATTTACATCGCTTAAATAGGCTCGCAATGCCGAATAAAAAGTAGCGTCGCTTAATTTTTTCCGAAGCATATGCAGTACCATTGCTCCTTTTCGGTAGGACAGTCTTCCGTTAAATACTCTACTTACATTTAGTGTGTCTTGTGCAGGAACATAAACAGATCCGTTTGGGTCGGAGGTTATATAATCTACATAAGCAGAGCGTAGGTCTTTAAAAGCCGTCTCTCCGTCAAAATCTTCAACAACCAAAGCAGCAAGGTAAGTTGCAAAGCCTTCGTTTAGCCATATATCTT
>JALWYP010000330.1 GCA_026992695.1 Flavobacteriaceae bacterium | reverse complement strand
TTGGGAAATTAGCCATAGAACCCGGCGCAATCTTTAATGCTACCTGTACTATGCAAGGAGCAGAACACGAATTAACTACAAACAAAGCCCAACACAACACAAATCCTTATTTGCAACGAAAGCGATCTAAAAAAGCAGTTGCCGACCCTTCTTAAACATGACCAAAAACAAAAATAATTCGGTTAAACGCTGGGCGGCATTGTCGGCTATTGGGATAGAAATGGGAGTAATTATTTATGTTTTTGTAAAATTAGGAACTTGGCTAGATCAGCAATACAATCCGGAAGGTAAACTATTTACCGTTATTTTTACGCTAGTAGGAGTAGCCGGATCGCTGTTTTTAGTGGTAAAACAAACCAACCGCTTAAATTCATAAAAAGTGTCTAAAAAATCTATTCGGTTTGTACTTTTAATGTTCGTAATTTTAATAGTTGTTTTTACAATTCATAATAGTATTTTAAATTACTATCAAATCCCCTTGTTTTCAAATCATTTGTTACTGTCTTACTTGCTTAACTTTGGACTTGCAATAGCTATTTTGGTACTAGTGGAAAGAGCAATTAAAAAAAAATCTGCCCATTCAGGAATGTTCTTTATAACCGGAAGCGCATTAAAATACTTGGTGTTTTTTATGGTTTTATACCCTTTGTTTATTGAAGACAACACCATTAGTAAGCCTGAGTTCGCTTCTTTTTTTGTACCTTATACCGTTTGTTTGATTTTAGAAGTAACCTACCTTTCAAAACAACTTAATAATCAGACTTTTTAATACAGCAAGAGCTTTTAAAAAAAAGAAGTAAAATTGTTTTTGTTTCAACTAAAGAAGTGTATTTTTGCACCGATTTTAAGGACACCGTTATTTTGTTCTCTTATGCATAAAAAAACTTTAGTTAAATTACTGGTCATTTTATTTGCAATAACATCCTCGTTTGGGTATGCAAATGATAAATCAAAAGAACACAAATCCGAAGGCGATTCTAAAGAATCTCGAAAGCAAATAGTAAAGGAGTTTATTCAACATCACCTTAAAGATACTTACGATTTTGGGATTTACTCGTATAAAGGTGAAGATGGTAAGGAACACCACGTTGGGTTTCCGCTTCCTGTTATTCTTATCGATAATGGGTTAAAGATATTTTCTTCATCAAAATTTCATCACGGAGAAGAAGTTGCCGAAATAGATGGGAATTACTACAAACAATTTCACGGAAAAATTTATAAAACCGACGCCAAAGGAACCATTAGTTTAGATGAAGAGGAACACCCTACCAATGAAAAACCGCTCGATTTTTCAATTACCAAAAATGTGGTAATGATTATGGTTACATTTTTACTAATGTTTTTCTTATTTAAAGGACTGGCTAAAAGCTATGCCACAAACAATGGCATAGCAAAGGGAGCAGGACGTTTTTTTGAACCCATTATTATTTACATACGCGATGAAATAGCTCGACCTAACATTGGTGATGAAAAATATAAAAAATACATGCCGTATTTGTTAACCGTATTTTTCTTTATTTGGTTTTTAAATATGTTTGGGCTTACCCCTTTTGGTATTAATGTAACCGGAAACATTGCAGTAACGGCTGCACTAGCTGTTTTAACTTTTATAATCACCAATTTTACCGGAACGAAAGATTATTGGAAACATATATTTGATCCATTGGGAGACTCAATGCCTTGGTATGGTAAATTACCAATATATATAATCTTGGTTCCTATAGAGATACTAGGCGTATTTATAAAACCCTTTGCACTACTCATTCGTTTGTTTGCAAACATGACCGCAGGACACGTAGTGCTTGGTAGTTTATTGGGGCTAATTTATATTTTTCAACATTGGTTAGGAGGTCCATTATCATTTGGGTTGTCTTTTGCCATATCGTTAATCGAATTATTAGTAGCATTATTACAAGCGTATATTTTTACCATGCTTTCGGCTTTGTATTTTGGATTTGCTTCCGAAGAGCACGAACATGCCGAAGCACATTAATTTTGAATGTTTAATTTTTAATATATATATTATGACAATTCCAACTATTGTAGGAGCAGGTTTAGCAGTTATCGGTGCCGGTATAGGTATTGGTATGATTGGTGGTAAAGCGATGGAAGCCATTGCGCGCCAACCCGAAGCTTACGGAAAAATTCAAACAGCAATGCTTATTGCAGCAGCGCTTATTGAAGGTATTGGTTTCGCAGCTATATTTGCTGGGTAAAACCAAAAAAACTAACAAACAGTTGGAACGGTTGGTCCCAACTGTTTGTTACTATTATTTAAAAAAACACATTATTAGATACTATAAAAATGGAAAAATTAATTAACGACTTCTCACTCGGATTGTTTTTTTGGCAAACTGTATTGTTTGTGTTGCTTTTGTTGTTGCTTCGCAAATTTGCTTGGAAACCTATTTTAAATGCAATTAACGAAAGAGAAGAAGGAATAAAAAACGCCTTGTCTGCAGCAGAAAATGCAAAGTTGGAAATGGAAAACCTCCATGCCGATAATGAAAAATTATTACAAGAAGCACGAGCAGAACGAGAAACTATGATTAAAGAAGCTCGCGAAATAAAAGCCAAAATGATAGCCGATGCTAAAGATGAAGCAAAACAAGAAGCCGACAAAATGATTGTACAAGCCCAAACGGCTATTGAGAACGAAAAGAAATCGGCTATTGCAGATTTAAAAAATCAAGTAGCATCCCTTTCGGTAGAAATTGCCGAAAAAGTTGTGAAAAATGAGCTTTCTAACAAAGACAAACAACTTGAATTAGTTGATAAAATGTTAAAAGACGCTACATTAAATTAACCTATTATGAGCGGAAACAGAGCAGCCATACGCTATGCAAAAGCATTGTTACGTCAAGCAACAGGTTCTAATCAAGAATCCATCTTGCTAGATGATATGAACGTTGTTTATAACACAATTCAAAACAATAAAAAGCTTCAATTAATGCTCAAAAACCCTATAATTAAAGGAGATGATAAAAAGGCTGTGTTGTTAGAAGTTTTTAAAAATCAATCGGAGCTTACAAAATCACTTATAAATATCTTGGCAGAAAACAAACGTATTCCGTTGTTAAAAGCCATTGCGCAAAGTGTTATTACGTTATACAATAAAGAAAAAGGAATAGAAACTGCAGAGGTAATTACAGCAGTTCCTTTAACTAAGGAGTTAGAACAAAAAGTATATAATAAAGTAAAAGAAATTACAGGAAGCACAGAAGTAAGTCTTACCAATAAAGTAGATGAATCTATTTTAGGCGGATTTATTTTACGAGTAGGCGACCTTCAATATAATGCAAGTATTGCAAACAACCTTGCAACCATAAAAAGAGAATTTAGTAAATCAATATAAATGAATTTAACTTTAGGTGTTTTTATAAAACCCCTAATTTCTAATAGTAAATAAAATGGCAGAAGTTAACCCGGCTGAAGTTTCAGCAATATTACAGAAACAACTTTCAAATGTAGAAGCAACCGCTTCGTTAGATGAAATAGGAACCGTTTTAACCGTAGGTGACGGTATTGCCCGTATTTACGGTTTATCTAACGCTCAATACGGAGAGTTAGTAGAATTTGAAAACGGACTTCAAGGTATTGTACTTAACTTAGAAGAGGATAATGTTGGAGTTGTACTTTTAGGTCCTTCAAAAGAAATTAAGGAAGGAGCTACCGTAAAACGCACTCAAAAAATCGCCTCTATTAATGTAGGAGAAGGAATCGTAGGACGTGTGGTTAACACCTTAGGTGATCCTATTGACGGGAAAGGACCAATTGAAGGAGAAACCTTTTTAATGCCTTTAGAGCGTAAAGCACCGGGAGTAATCTTTCGTCAACCGGTAAACGAACCGTTACAAACAGGAATTAAGTCTATCGATGCGATGATTCCGGTAGGAAGAGGGCAACGTGAGTTGGTTATTGGAGACCGCCAAACCGGAAAAACTACCGTGTGTATTGATACTATTCTTAATCAAAAAGAATTTTATGATGCAGGTGAACCTGTATATTGTATTTACGTGGCGATAGGACAAAAAGCATCAACCGTTGCTAATATTGCTAAAGTTCTTGAAGATAAAGGAGCCTTAGCCTATACAACTATTGTTGCTGCAAACGCAAGTGATCCAGCACCTATGCAAGTATATGCGCCTTTTGCAGGAGCAGCTATTGGAGAATATTTTAGAGATACCGGTCGTCCTGCGTTAATTATTTATGATGATTTATCAAAGCAAGCCGTGGCATATCGTGAGGTGTCTTTATTATTACGTCGTCCACCCGGACGTGAAGCTTACCCCGGTGACGTTTTTTACCTTCACTCAAGATTGCTAGAGCGTTCTGCTAAAGTAATTAATGATGATGAAATTGCAAAAAACATGAACGATCTCCCTGAGTCGTTAAAAGATAAAGTTAAAGGAGGAGGATCATTAACAGCCCTTCCTATTATTGAAACTCAAGCCGGAGACGTTTCGGCATACATACCAACAAATGTGATTTCGATTACAGATGGTCAAATTTTCTTAGATGGTGATTTGTTTAACTCGGGAGTAAGACCAGCCATTAATGTAGGTATTTCGGTATCGCGTGTAGGAGGTTCGGCACAAATTAAATCTATGAAAAAAGTTGCCGGTACGCTAAAGTTAGACCAAGCACAATTTAGAGAGCTGGAAGCATTTGCTAAATTTGGTAGTGATTTAGACGCGGCAACCTTAAATGTAATTGAAAAAGGAAAGCGTAATGTTGAGATTTTAAAACAAGCACAAAACGATCCTTTTAAAGTTGAAGATCAAGTTGCGATTATTTATGCAGGATCCAAGAATTTATTACGTAACGTTCCTGTAAATAAAATAAAAGAATTTGAGAGAGACTATTTAGAGTTTCTTAATGCAAAACATAAAGATGCGCTAAAAACTCTTAAAGCGGGTAAATTAACCGACGAAGTGATAGACGTATTAAGCAGTGTAGCAAAAGACTTAGCTGCTAAGTATAATTAATTTAGAATTCAAAATTCAGAATTTTTAATTAAAGAAAATGGCAAATTTAAAAGAAATACGTAACAGAATAGCCTCGGTATCTTCAACGATGCAGATAACAAGTGCCATGAAAATGGTTTCTGCCGCCAAGTTGAAAAAAGCGCAAGACGCTATTACCGCAATGCGCCCGTATGCTAATAAACTTACGGAGTTATTACAAAATCTTAGCGCAACACTAGACGGAGATAGCGGAAGTTCCTTCGCAACACAACGTGAAGTAAACAAGGTTCTTATTGTTGCAATTTCTTCAAATAGAGGATTGGCAGGTGCATTTAATTCTAATATTGTAAAAGAATGTAAAAATCTTGCAGGTGAAACCTATTCCAATAAACAAGTCGATTTTTTTACTATTGGAAAAAAAGCAAATGATATTTTAAGTAAAGACCTTACT